>DASUWA010000058.1 GCA_036378675.1 Acidimicrobiales bacterium | reverse complement strand
GGCCCAGCGGCGCGTCCGTCAGCTCTTCGAGCCACTCGACAAGACCGTCGTCGGGTATGTCGGTCGCCGACCTCGGAGTCCGAGCCGTGGAAGGTACCGGTCGCCGGTTTCGGATGGCGTGCGCGGCGCTGCGGTAGCGCTCCTCCAGCCGGTCGACCACGTCATCGAGGTCTGCGCTGCGGGCCGGGCGTGCAGCGTGGATCAGGTCGGCCGCGTACCAGAGACGATTGGCGGTCGCGAGAGCCGTCGACCAACGGGTGGCGTCGTCAGGCGTCGGATCCTCCGCCAGGAACTGAGCGAAGCTGTTCTCCGCCCGCACCGCGGTAGACATTGCTCGATTCCGACGGGACTCCGTCGCCCGATTGTCCGGTGCCCCAACCACGGAAGTCTGCGAGGAGCGAGGGTCTGCGAGGTGGTGGACCGTCTCTGCGAGATACGTGCTGGCGTCGTCGAGCAGATCGGCGACCGCAGGTGCGACGGTCGCCGACGCCCCGCGTGGCCATATCAACGAGCCCACCGCCAGTCCCACGAGCCCGCCGGCGACGACGTCCTCGATTCGCACGATCCCGATTCGCCAGCCGGCGGGGCCGAGCAGATTGAACAGCACGATGATCGCCACGGTGAAGCCGGCTTGGCCGGCGAGAAAGCTGATCGCCACGTTCGCATATATCGCGGTCGCGATGACGACCGGTAGCAGCACCAGATATGCGTTGGTGTTGGTGGCAAATAGCGCAATGATCGCCGTCGCGAGCGCGAAGCCGGCCGTCGTCCCGCTAACGGCTTGACCGACGCTGCGCTCGGTTGCACGCACGTTGGACTTAACCACGGTCAGGGTGGCGAACGCGACCCAGAAGCCCCGCTGCAGGCTGAACGCCTTGACGGCAGCCGTCGCCACCGCTAGGCCGACGCCGACACGCAGCGCGTCCTGTAGATACACCGAACGCGGGCTGAGATTCGCAACAAATCGCCGGATGCCGTGGGTGACATCGTCCCAGCCCGAAAGGCTCGACGCTTGGGCGGTGAAGGCGTCGATGATCTTGCCAGCGCGACGCGAGCCGAGCGCAGCGGCAGCATGGCTCGAGGTCGCTTCGGTGACCGCCCACAAGCGGGCCACCACGCCGAATTGGGGGAGTCCAGAGAGAGCCACGGGGGGGTTTGGAGCCTTGAGATCGTGCCCGCTGCGTGCGATCAGAGCTGCGCTCACCGCTCGCAACTCCTCCGCGCAGAGCGAGACGACGGACCTGTCGTGGTCACTGTAAGGCGCGGATTCGAACGCATTCACGAGACCCCCGAGCCGTTCGAGGTCGTTCAACAGGTATAGCTCACCCCTAGCCGAGCGAGTGGGTTCTGCAGGCCGATCCGACAAATCGTCAATGACGGCACGGACTCCGAGCGAGTGATCCCCCGGTTCTCTCGATCCATCGGCGAGGCCACCCGAGCGGACCTGGCCGGCGAGCGCCCCCAAGCGTTCTGCGAGGTCCTTGAGCGCCCCACCGAGCTGACGCAGAGCTTCAGTTTGAGCCGGCGCGGGCCAAAGGACCAGGCCCGCGACCAGGGCGAGCGCTCCCCCAACTGCCACCCCCTCCACCCGGTCGGGGACGGTGCCGATCTTGGCGGGCGAGCCGGCCGCGACCAGATAGAACAGGATGACGGCGTTCGCTCCTGCGGCGGCGTAACCGCCGAGAAGCCGGCCCAAGGACACGACGGCTCCAACCCCGAAGATGAGCAAGCATTGGATCCATACGCTATGCATCGACACCCAAGTTCCGAGTGCTGCCAAACCCACACCAAACGCGGTGGAAACCGTCGTGGCGATCGATCGGCCCAGCAGGCTCCCGCCGAAATCGGCGATACCGGTTATGGCCAGCGCTGTGAATGTGGCAAACACCGCGGTGCTCACGCTGTGCATTCCCCACCGTCCGATGGCGAATCCCGCGACCGTGACAGTTCCGGTGCGCATGGCGCGACCAAAGGCGCGACGAGACATCCCTCTGCTGGTGTCACGTCGGGGCAGGAGTCCAGCCCGGCGGGCCAAGGCCCATCGATCGTCTGGACTCACCGCGATCGCGGTCACCGCCGCCAGCCAAGCTTCGGACCGAACGGGACAATCACCTCACGGCCAACTAACCCACGACCCGCGACGACCACCGGGCCTCGATGACCTAACGCCGGGCCGCTTGTCGATTTTCACCGGCTACCGCATCTGCTCGCGACGCGTTCCCGGGCGGCGGGGGCCTCAGCGACGTTAGGGACTGACACGGCTGACGGCGGCCTCCGCGATGGCCCGGTCTTCTGCTCCGGTCATGGCTCCGGCCACCCCGATAGCTCCGGCCACCTGACCGTCGACGAGCACCGGTAACCCACCGGCGATCAAAGCCAGTCCCTGTCGGGTTCCAAACGAGGCCACCGCGGCCCCGTCGGAGCTGATCGCTGAGTAGAAATCGTCGGGGGGCATGCCAATAGCGGCGGCGGCGAAGGCTTTGTTGCGCGCCGTCTCGACGCTCACCAGAACCGCGCCGTCCATTCGAACGAAGGCTTTCATGACACCTGATTCGTCGACCACCATCACCGACACCGGCACCGACGTATCGGCGGCTTTGGCCAATGAGGCGTCGATCATCGACCTCGCCTGCGCTAAAGACAACGTCGGCCTCATCACCGGACCTCCACTTGGTGAGCTCATCGGAACACTCCCTTTCATGACCTCCGCCCTGTCCTGGCGGTATACGTGATGGCTCCCGGCGATCAGTCCGGGCAGACCCCGGCGGTGGCGTTGTGGACCGTGCCGGTCATCATCCGCGCCAGGTCTGAAGCGAGCAGTACTGCTGCTTTGGCCGTGTCATCGGTGTGCGGCGACCTTTTGAGCAGGGTGGATTCGGCCAAGTTGGCCACGGCCTGGTCCGCGGTGATGCCCCTCATCGCGGCCAACAGGTCACACGTGTCGCGGATGGTGCGGGTGTCGGGGTTGGCCGCGGTGCGTAGGCACACGACCCTCACTCCGGCGTTGCCCAGCTCCATGGCCATCGTGCGGGTCAGGTTCTCAACCGCAGCAAAGGCGGCGCCGATCCCGGACGTTCCTGGGGTGTGTGGTTTGGCCGGGCTGCCGGTCAGGAGGATGATCACCCCGGAGCCTTGGCCGAGCATGTGATCGGCGACCCGGTGTGCGGTGATGAACTGGGACTTCAACACCGTGTTGAGGGCGCTCATGAACTCGTCGACCGGGAGCTGAACCGCCGGCTTGCCGTTCCCGTAAGCGCTTATCCGCGGTCCTGTGGCGTTGATCGAGACGTCGATACCGCCAGCCTGCCCGGCGACGGCTTCCAGGTAGGTTGTCACGGCCGCCTCGTCGAGGGCGTCGACGACATCGCTGTGGGCAATCCCACCCTTATCCGCGATCGCTTTCTCGACGACCGTGAGGCTCTCGGCACTGCGGCCCGACAAGAAGACTTCGGCGCCTTCGACCGCGAACGCTTTGGCAACCGCCGCCCCGATGGAGCCACCAGCTCCGAACACGACGGCGCGCTTGCCTTGCAGGATATGTGAATCAGACATGGCTTCCCCTAGTAGTGAGCTTCTGCATCATCGATATAGACACCGGGTCGTTCAAGAACTGGGCGAGCCCGACGAGGGCATTCCAGCCAAGTGGCCGCGGCCTCATGTTCGGGTGGTCGCCGGCGGGCGCTCTCCGATGAGGCCGACCTCGATCCCGCCGCCCAGCCCGAGGAACGGGCAGTCCTTGGCCACCAGCTCGGCCGCCTGAAGGTCGTCGGCGGCGACGACGAAGTACCCGCCGAGGGTTGTCTCCTCCGTGCTCCCGAGGGTGCGAGTCTCGACGACGCCGTGCCCAGGGTCGACCCGGTTTTCGCCCATGCCCTCGAACCAGGCGTTGAGCGCCTCGATGGTGCCGGCCTCCCCCGGGATGTAGCCCTGGGGTCTGCGGATCACGAACAAGAACTTCGGCATCGGTCTCCCTCTCTGCTGATCGATGGGCCCCTGAGGGGCCTCGATTCAGGTAGACGCAGACAGCACCGGAAATCGGGCACCCTTGGTGCGCCCGATTTCTCGCGGCCGGTGCGTCTATATCGACGTCCGGATTGCCAGGTCGGGAGAGATGAGTGTCGGGAGGAAGTTACGGTGAACAGCGAGCTGGTCGACCGAGCGCAGGGCGGCGACGAGACGGCCTTCCACGACCTTGTCGACCGGCACCGCCGCGAGTTGCAGGTGCACTGTTATCGCATCCTGGGCTCTGCCCAGGACGCCGAGGAGGCAGTCCAGGACACCTTCATGGCAGCGTGGCACAGCATCAGCGGTTTTGAGGGGCGATCGTCCGTGCGTACTTGGCTGTTCCGCATCGCCACCAACCGCTGCCTCGACGGGCTCCGGGCGGCGCGGCGCCGACCGGCCACAGCGTTCGGGCCGCCAGCCGGCGTGCTGCAACCCAACTCGGCCGGAGAGGTCATCTGGCTCCAGCCGTATCCGGATGTTCTGCTCGAGGATCTGGGAGACCCGACACCGGGACCGGATGCACAATACGAAGCCAGGGAGGCGATCTCCCTCGCTTTCGTGAGCGCGCTGCAGCTCCTGGCCCCACGGCAACGGGCCGTGCTGGTCCTACGCGATGTCCTCGGCTTCCGGTCCAAGGAGGTAGCCGAGATGCTCGACTCCTCCGAGGACTCCGTCGCCAGCGCCCTCAAACACGCCCGGGTCAACCTGCAGCGCCGTTTACCCGCGGCCGCCGACCCGCCACCCGCGCCAAACTCGCCAGTCGAGCGAGAGATCGTCGATCGACTCGTCCGCGCCTACCAAACCGGCGACGTCGACGCGGTGGTCTCAATGCTCACCGACGACATCGTCTTTACGACTCCACTCGCTCCTGGGTCCTACGAAGGACTCGATATCGCGGGGCCCTTCCTCCGGTCGGTCGTCTTCCGCGACGGTCGAACCTACCGGCTCGTAACAACCCGGGCCAACCGACAGCCGGCCTTCGGCGTGTACGTGTCGGACCCGATCACCGGGGTGGCGCATGCCAACGGCATGCTGGTTCTAACCCTCTCCGGCAGCCGGATCCGGGCGATGACCCGATTCGACAACAGCGTGCTGTCCCAGTTCGGGCTACCCCGGACCCTGCCCGACCATGGCTGAACCAGCTATCTGGGCCGAGGGCTTGGTCAAGCAATTCGGGTCCGTCGTGGCGCTCGACGGTATCGACCTCGCCGTGGAGGCGGGCAGCGTGCTAGGCCTGCTCGGTCCGAACGGAGCCGGCAAGACCACCGCCGTGCGGATCCTGACCACCGTCCTCGAACCCGACGCCGGACACGCCCGGATTCTCGGCCGCGATGTCGTAGGTCACGCCCACGACGTGCGAGCCATGATCGGGCTGGCCGGCCAGTTCGCCGCGGTCGACGAGAACCTGACCGGCGACGAGAACCTACGGCTAATCGGCCGGCTCACGCATCAACCCAGGTCCGTCATCGTGGCCCGGGCGGAGGAGTTGACCTACCGGTTCGGGCTCGAAGGCGCCGCCGATCGGCCGGTCCGGACCTACTCCGGTGGCATGCGCCGCCGCCTCGACCTGGCCGCGGCTCTCGTGCACCGACCGGCAGTGCTCTTCCTCGACGAGCCGACCACCGGCCTAGATCCCAACGCCCGCAGTGACCTGTGGGCCCTGATCGCAGAGCTGGTCGCCGACGGAACGACCGTACTGTTGACCACCCAGTACCTGGAAGAAGCGGACCGGGTCTCCGACAGCGTCGTGGTCATGGACGGCGGACGGATCCTCGCCCAAGGAACTGGCGCCCAGCTCAAGGCCGACTTGGGCTCAACTGTCGTCGAGATCCACCTCACCGACGCCGCGTTCGCCCGGCGGGCCGCGACCAGAATCGGACTGATCGCTCCCACCGAGGTGCGCGATGGCGACCGAACCCTGGCGGTGAAAGTCCCCGACAACGGGCCAGCGGTCCAAGAGGTCATCCGCGCCCTGGACGCTGACGCCATCATCCCGCTGGCTCTGGCCATTCGCCAACCGACCCTTGACGACGTCTTCCTACAACTAACCGGTCATCGCACAGCGTCCCAAGCAGAGCTACCCGGGCTCCCGACCGCTGCCGCAACCACCAACGGAGGCGCCGCATGACGACCGTTGTCGCAACACCAACCTCGGGGCAGGCGCCCAGCCGTTCGAGACTGGTCTGGGCGGCCGCTGACTCGATGGCGGTCGCCAAGCGCAACGTCATCGGAATCATTCGCCGACCGCAGTTGCTCGGGTTCGCGACCATCCAGCCCGTGCTGTTCGTGCTCATGTTCCGCTACGTGTTCGGCGGCTCAATCCAAATCCCGGGCGTCAGCTACACGAACTACCTCATGGCCGGGATCTTCGTCCAGACCGTCATGTTCGGCGCTCAGAACACCGCGATTGGTATAGCCGAAGACCTCCACAGTGGGCTCCTAGAACGATTCCGAACGCTCGTCATGGCCCGTTCTGCGGTTCTGGCCGGGCGCGTCCTCGCCGACGCGATGCGGAACCTCTTTGTGATCGTATTGATGCTCGGCGTCGGATACCTCGTCGGCTTCCGACTCAACACCAATCTCGCCGCCCTCGCAGCGGCAGTCGGCGTGCTTCTGCTCTTCGGGTTCGCCATCTCCTGGGTCACCGCACTACTCGGGCTCACCGCCAAAAGCGCCGAAGCCGCAGGCGCCGCCGCGCTCCCCCTCACCGTCCTGCTCGGCTTCCCCTCCAGCGCATTCTTGCTGACGCGCACCATGCCCGGCCCGCTCCGGGCTTACGCCGACCACCAACCCCTCACCGCGACGGTCGACACCATCCGCCCCCTACTTCTCGGCGGACCAACCGCCTCGCATGCCGTCACCGCCGTCCTCTGGTGCCTCGGAATCGTTGCTGTGTTCGCCCCACTGGCAGTCCTCCGCTACCAGCGCGCCACCTGAGTGTCAGCTCGTTAGAGGACGCGTTCGTGCGGACACCCCGTTCCAAGCTCCCGGTCTTCCTTTGCGACAAGCCAACGAGCCGAACTGCGCCTCCCAGCGAATGCGATTCCGGACAGCAACCGACATTGGAGCCCCAACCGCCGCCGTCGATCCCACTTGGCCATCCGATTCGCGTCTTTTGCACTGCTCAGCAAGCTGCCTTGATAACAGGAGCAGAACCGACCGACCACGTGCGGGGCTCGTTGACCTGGGCAAACGCACTCGCAACTGTCAGAGACAGCGGCAGAGGTCGGGACTCGCGATCTCTGACCTCCCCGACGATCGCGACGTCCGGAGCCATCCGCAGGAAGCCCGAGACGAGCCGGCGAAGGTCCACCTCCGACCGGTCGGTGCGAGCTGGGCGCGTCTGCATGTGCGCGACGTTCGGAAGCGGCACGTCCGTCTCGAAAACTTCTTCCGCGACGACGACCCGCAACCGGGGGTCGAGCTCCGCGGCGAGGCACGAGAGGAGAGTCGTCTTGCCGGATCCGGGGGCGCCCGCGATGAGAATCGACAGGCCACTGCGCACGCACGCGTGAAGGAATCGGGCCGTCCCCTGGTCGAGCATTCCTCGATCGATGAGCTCGCGCACGTCTCTATGCGCGAGACCTGAGAACTTGCGGATGTTGACGAGCAGGTGCCCGTCCCGGCCGATGTCCGAGTGGACGATATGGATTCTGGCTCCGCCGTCTAGTTGAGCGTCTTGGAGACCTTCCGCAGGATCGAGCTTCCGGTGAGAACGACTCGAGTCGTCGAGAACTTTGGTGAGCACGCGTACCACGTGCGCGTCGTCGTGAAAGACCTCGTTGTGGTACCCGCCGGCTCCGGAGTGGCGCTTGGTGAAGATCGAGCCCGGTCCGTTGATCATGATTTCCCAGACGTCGGGGTCTGCCAGCAGAGGTTCGAGAGGGCCGTATCCCGCGAGGTTCCGCATCGCCCTCTCGATGGCTGCATCGGGGTCAGCTATGTCGACAGGCCGGCGTCCCCGCCGGTATTCGGTCCGCCAAACGCCCACCTCTTCAGCGACTATCGCCCTCAACCGGTCGAAAGCGCCCCGCGATGCCATGTCGAGCGCCTCCGACTTCGCCTTCTGCTGAGCGGCGAGCTCGACTTCCCGCAGCGGAGAGGCCCAGTCGACTCGGTTGGAGATAGTGCCTGCCGCCGTCACCGCCGTTCCCCTTGTCCCGCTTGGTGCTCGGGACCGTATCCGAACTACACGGATGTCATCAATGGGTTCTTTTTCGTACCTAGTATGTCTCTTGCTTCTTAAATAGTTTCTATGTAGTTTAGCTGCCTATGAGGGTCAGCGTCGAAGCTGGGGTCGTGCGCAAGGTCGCAGGAGACGACGCAGAGCGACAGAGGCTCGGCACCGAGGCGTCGATGTTGTCTCTGGCCGCCCACCCGGGAGTCGTCCGTCTGATCGCCACGGCCGGCGGCGACCCGCCGTCGGAACTGGTACTCGCACCAGTTGGGGGCGGGTCGCTGGCGACAATCGGCCGCAGCATGGACTGGTCGGAGGTCGCGGGCCTCGGCGCGGCTTTGGCGACGACTCTTGCGGATCTCCACGAGATCGGGATTGTCCACGGCTCAATCTCGGCCGATCACATACTCCTCGACGAAAGTGGGAGGCCCGTTCTCTGTGGATTCGGGAGGGCCGTTCGCTGTGATCTTCCCGAGTCACGAGCCGTTGGAGCGGACGATGTTGCTTCCCTTGCGGCCTTGCTTCAGCAGTTCGCCGAAGGCCCGCCGCCGAGATCGGTGGGCCGGTTGCTGTGGTCGTTTTCCGGGGGTCGCCAAATGGGCAGGGCGCGGACGGCACGTCGCCTGGCCCGAAGGCTGATCGAGGCCGTCCCGTCGGCTCGCCTGCCGGGAGTGGATGCGGCAGATGGTGGGACGGTTGGTCATCAGAGTCGTCACGAGCCACGCCCGAATCGGGAGCGCGTGCCACGTCGCCGCCGGCTCCCAGCACTCGTACTGGTGACCGGGTGCGCCGTCGGCTTCCTATTACTGCTGTCCGAGTCGAGGGCTGGCGGCGACCATGCGCATGCGGTGGCTTCGGGATCGGTGCTGTCCTCGCCATCGGGAAAATTCACACTGATCGGAACTTCAGGGCTCGAGGTAATCGGCCATTGGCATTGTGGCGGTCCTGGTGCACCCGCGCTGTTGGACCTCCGCGGCGGCAACGTCTGGGTCTTCGACGGTTGGCCGACCGATGCCACGGGCATAAGCGCGCGCCTCGTCGCTCGTGTTCCACAAGCAGTTGGCTTGCGCGTCGTTCGAGGTACGCGTGCTGCCTCTCGTTGCGACGAGTTGCTCGTCGAGCGCCGGCGACAGACACCGAAGATGGTGAATCCGAGTCAATAGTGCGCCGAACCCCGATTGCCGGATCTTTGCTTCACCTTGTCGGAGGATTCTCCGCAACGGTGACGCTTTTGCTCGTGGGGCGAGGACAGCTCACGCGAGTACCGGTGATGCATCCGACAAATTTGCCGGGCTGGTGGGCTGCATCTGGACCGATCGTCGGCTTGTTCGGGCTGCTGCGCGTAGCGCTCCTTGGTGTGTCGGTGTACTGGACCGGGCTCGCTCTCCTGTGTGTCGGGGTGTGCTCTATCACGGGCGGATCGAGACGGATGGCGAAGCTGTCGGGACGGTTACCGGGATTCGGCTGGCTGGCACGAGGTTTGGCAAGCACCTCGATCGTGGGAGCCGCTCTCATCGTCGGCTCCACCCCGTCGATAGCGGATACGAATGCCCCGCCTGCGACCGGGAGCACAGCGACGACGGTCGAGCCACCCACGCAGCCGCCAGCTTCAGATCAGCTCACGCCTCCCCGACTCGTTCCGTTGAGCCCGCACGCGAAAGGTGAACACCGTTCCCGCCGGAGGGCAACCGGAGGTGGAATCGCGCCGCCGCCGGGAGTATCGCCCGTGGACGCGGGGACCGCGGGAACGCTCCCAGCGGAAGTGGCGCCGGCGGTGGAACCGGCGGTGGTAGGGCGAGCGCCGGCGATAGGAGGGCCAGCGCCGGCAGTGGAACCGGCGGTAGTAGGGCCGGCGCCGGCTCTTTCGCCGGCACCCGGTCCAGCGACGCAACCCAGCCCAGTGGCGTCGCCATCCTCGGCCCAAGTGCCGTCGACGACCATAAGGCCGCTTGAAGCGTGGAAGGTGCGTCCCGGTGACAACCTCTGGTCGATCGCCCAGTCCGCTATGGCCGAACGGCTTGGCCGCCAGCCTTCCGACAGCGAGACCGCTCGCTATTGGTTGCAGGTGATCGAAGCCAACCGTTTGCGACTCCCCGATCCGAAGAATCCGAGTCTGTTGTTCGCAGGCGACCTGATATCTCTGCCGAGCCCACGCTGACGTACGTTTCGTAACAATCGAATTTGGCGATTCAACGAGTTCGTGACGCAACGGCCCTCCGGCGAGCAGTTTCGTAACAACGGAGGCAGCCTCCGAAAAAAGCGAGTTACGTTCCTGCTACGAGGCAGCCGTGCATTTCCACCCGTGCATTTCCACCCGTGCATTCCCACCCGTGCACTCCCACCCGTGCAATCCCACCCATGCCCCACCCCGTGCATTCCCACCCGTGGGCCACCCATGCCGTGCGCCGGCGACACTCGGGACGCGACACTGTTGGAATGCTCCGGCGCGGCGCGGTCCTCATCATCCGGGTGGCGCTAGCCGCGGCATCGGTGGCGCTGGTGGTTTCCGTACTGACCGGGTCGGCACGTGGCGCCGGCGCAGACCCCCCCACGACGAAGAGCCCGGCCCCGACGACAGCGCCGCCGACGACGCACTGCGTCCTGTGCGGTCCGACCACGACGCTCCGGGTCCCGCCGACCACGTTGCCCCCGGGCACCTCGCCGGCGACAAGCTCGCCGGCTCAGACCACCCCGACCACCAGGCCGACCGCCAGGACCTTGGCTCCGTACACCGGTCAGACCTACCCACCGACAACCGTCGCACCCCCGACGACGCTTACGACGATCCCGCCGATCGGGGGCCACCTTCCCGTCTCTCCCCAGACGTTGCCGTTCGCGACCAAGCAACAGAGCTCTCACGTGAGCCCGGTGTTCGCTGCACTCTCAGGGGTCGGTTTCTTCGTCGCCCTGTTGATCGCTGGTCTGCGGTTCCTTCTCACCAGGCCTCGCAAGCAATAGCCACGCGCGAACAAGGCGGGCGGAAGTCAGGGCATCAATCGCAATGACACTTCGTTCGCCAGCAGGCGCCCGCGCAAAGTAAGGCGTAACCGCCCCGCACCCACCGTCCCGACCTCGGCCGGTTCGACCAATCCGGCGAGGTCAGGATCCTCTCGCCACCCAGGCAATGCACCTTCGGGAACTCCCGAGCGGGTTCGCAGCGCTAGTTCCAATGCTTCACTTCGCCGGCGCTCGGCATCCAGGGTCTCGCCGGCGGCTTCGACCTGTTCGCCGGCCCGCACCATCGACACGTAGCGGTCGGGGGTGCGCACGTTCCACCAACGGCGGGCGGTACCTGACATCGGGTACACCCGGTGCGAGTGGGCGGCGCAACCGATTCCGACGTACTCGCCCTGCGCCCAGTACAGCTGGTTGTGCCGGCATTCGGCTCCCGGTTTCGCCCAGTTGGAGATCTCGTACCACGAGTAGCCAGCGTCGTGAAGCATCGAGTCGGCGAGCAGGTACTTGTCCGCCTGATCGTCAGAGTCGGGATGCCGGCGGCGATCGAGAGCAAGCGGCGTCCCGGGCTCGACGGTCAGCGCGTACGCGCTCACATGCGAAGGGGCGGGATCGACGACGAGTATGGCTTTGAGCGTCGATTCCCAGTCTCCGACGCTTTCTCCGGCGGCTCCGAAGATGAGGTCGACGTTGTAGTTCGAGCCGAAACCGGCCGAAGCGGCTGCGTCAAGCGCTCTAAGTACCGAATCGACCGAGTGAACCCGCCCGAGGCTGCCGAGCACGTGGGGAACCATCGACTGGGCACCAAACGAAATCCGGTTGACCCCGACCGAACGGTAACCACGGAGCTTCGGCTCATCCACGGTCTCGGGATTGCACTCAACCGTCACCTCGGCGCCTGGAGCCAGCGCGACCTCCGCCAACACAGAACCCAACGCCGAAGGCTCGAGAAGCGACGGCGTACCGCCACCGAAGAAGACCGAAGTCGCAACCGGGACCTCGCCTACCGAGCGCAACCATCGAAGCTGCGTGGCGCACGCGTCGACATATTCCGTTGCCAGGTGGAAGCGATCTGTCCAGGTCGCGAACGCGCAGTAATCGCAACGCCGTACGCAGAACGGCACGTGCACGTACACGCCGAACTCGGACATGCCTTTCATCCGCGCGCCGGCGCCACCACGCCGGCGCGGACAGCCGTCAGCAAGACACCCGCGGCCACCGCCGCCGACTCGGTGCGCAACACGCCCGCGCCCAACGAAACCGCTCCAGCTCCGAACGCCTCCAACTCCGAGGACGACCATCCACCCTCGGGACCCACCAGTATCGAAGTGACCTGAGCCGGCAGCGCGACACCGGACGGATCAGCAAGAGCCGAACCCCCGGAACCGTCCACTGCCCCTATATCCACAACGCCGTCGACCGACGACAACCACATCCCCCGGCTCTGCATGAGCGCTTGCCGCGCGACTCGGCGGAGCCGGGAAACGTGCGACGCCGCCCGCCTTTCGTCCCAACGCACGACGCTCCGCTCGGTTCGCAGCAGGACGATGCGGTCCACTCCGAGCTCGCTCAGTTTCTGGACCGCCCACTCGTTCCGGTCACCCTTCACCGGCGCGAACGCCACACATACCGCCGGCGTGGGCCGCGCGACCTGAACCACCGAACCCGCAGGCTCGAGCGCACCACTGCCCGACCAGGTGCATGACCGCCATCCACCCTTGCCGTCGGTCACGCTCACCGATTCGCCGGGTCGCAAACGAAGAACAGCCGCCAAATGGTGCTCGTCCTCCTCGGACAGCTCCGGCGCGTCCAACGCGTCCACGAGAACGTGCGCGGCCGCGCGGCGCGCCGCGCCGAACGGGCCGGCGCCGACCGGTTCGAAACCAGCCACGACGAACCTCGTTACTTGAAAGCGCCCCGAAGCCTGAACATCAGCCCAGCCTCCGGTGGAGCGACAGCTTCGCCGCGGGAGTCCGCGAATTGCCGCAGGAGCTCCTCCTGCTCCTTGGTCAGCTCGGTTGGTGTGTCGACGACCAAGCTCAAGATGAGGTCTCCACGCCCACGACCCTGCAAATGCGGTACGCCGCGCCCGCGCAGACGGATCTCGCGGCCGCCCTGCGCACCGGCCGGAACTTCGATTTCCTCGGTTCCGTCGAGCGTTTCGAACTCGACATTCGTGCCGAGCACCGCCTGCGACATCGCGACGTGCATGACGGAATGCAGGTCGAAGCCTCGACGGGTGATCGTCGGATGCGGCCGCACCTGTAGATGGACGTAGAGGTCCCCGGGCGGACCGCCCCGAACTCCCCCGGCGCCGCGGCCGGTCAGGCGCAACGTCGACCCCTCGTCTACGCCGGCGGGCACTTCGACAACAAACGAACGCTCCTCCCGCCGCCGCCCCTCACCGCGACAGTCCGCACACGGCGAGGAGATCTCCTCACCTGTCCCGCCGCAACGAGGGCACGGCGTGGCGGTAACCATCTGGCCGAGGATCGACTGCCTGACCCTGCGCACCTCGCCGGTCCCGGAGCAGTTGCTGCACGTCACCGGCGTGGTCCCCGGTCGAGCGCCGCTTCCCTGGCAGGTCGCGCAGGTCTGCGGCAACCGAATGGTGAGTTCCCTCTCGATGCCGAACACCGCCTCCGAGAACTCCAGCGTCATGTTGACCTCGGCGTCCTCACCGCGAAGAGGCCCGGTACGCGAGGTCCTCGCCCCCATACCTCCCGCCATGCCCCCGCCGAAGAACGCGTCGAAGAGGTCTCCCAGGCCGCCCGCCCCGAACCCGGCGAACGGGTCGCCAGGTCCCCCGGCGCCGGCGCCTGACCTGCCGACGCCGGCGAGTCCGAACATGTCGTACTGGCGCCGGCGCTCCGGATCGCGGAGCGTCTCGTACGCCAGGTTCACCGCCTTGAACCGCTCCTCTGCATGACGATCGTCGGGGTTGGCGTCTGGGTGAAGTTCCTTGGCGAGCTTCAAATAGGCGCGCTTGATCTGATCCTCGGTTGCGTTCCTAGGTACGCCAAGCAACTCGTAAAAGTCTTCTAAATCAGCCACGGAGCAACCGAACCTATCGTCCCTCGGCGCCTTCGCTGAGGGTCTGGCCCAGGCGCCGGCTCACTACCGCGACCGCGGCAAGGGCGTGGTCGTAGTGCATCCTGGTCGGCCCGAGGATCCCGACGGTCCCGGCGCGCTCGCCCTCCACCTGGTATGGAGCGACGACGATCGAGCACTCCGCGAGCGGCTGGACCCCGTGCTCGGCACCGATCGAGACGGAGAGCCCGCGGTCGAGCACGTCCCTGATGAGCGTCACGAGCACGAACTGCTGCTCGAGGATGTCGAGCACCTGCCGGATCGTCGCAACCGCGTCGAAAGCCTCGGCCATCCGAGCCGCCCCGCCGACGAACACCTGGGAGCGCACGTCGCCCACTGCCTCTCCCCGAAGCAGCACTTCCACGGCGGCAGAAACCAGCCGGTCCACCACCGCGTCACCTGTGCCGAGAATTGCGTGCTGCCGGCCCAGAACCTCGCCGGTCAGCTGCGACGCTAGGTGCACGGAAGCGGCGGATATCTGGCCCTCGCTCGGCTCGGGTTCGTCGGGCGACAGCTCGATCGTCCTCTTGTCGACCGCGCCGGTCGCAAACACCACTACCGCCAGAACCACCCGGGGCGCCAGGCCGACGAGCTGGATCGAGCGGACCCGCGCGGGCTCGCCCTCTCTGACGACGACCGCCGCGTAGTCGGTCAACCCGGACAGAAGCTTGCTCGTGTCCCCCAGCATTCGCTCGAGCTCCCCATGAGCCTTTGCGAAAAAGGTCCGCACCTTCTGGGTCTGTCCCGGATCAAGCCGTCCGGCCGGATCGAGGTGATCGACGAAGAAGCGGTAGCCCTTGTCAGTCGGTATCCGCCCTGCGCTCGTGTGTGGCTGGGTCAGGTAGCCCTCTCGCTCCAGCACGCCCATCTCGTTCCGCACCGTCGCGGAGGAGACCGTAAGGTCCGGGATGCGCGACACGGCCGCAGACCCGACCGGTTGGGCGGTCTGGATGTACTCCTCCACCACCGCGCGGAGGATGGCGGCCTTGCGATCATCAAGCACTTTGGCACTCAAAGATACCGAGTGCTAGCCGTTTCCCGCACGCACGACCCCTCCGGGTATCTCTCGAGGGTGGGGTAGAACGGAGTCCATGGTCGACGCGAAACCGGTGGCACAGTCAGGAACGTTCACCTTGGGCTCCATCACCGTCCACCGGCTCGGGTTCGGGGCAATGCGACTGACCGGGCGTGGAGTCTGGGGGGAGCCACGCGACCGCCAGGAATGCATCCGGGTGCTCCGGCGGGCGGTTGATCTCGGGGTCGACTTCATCGATACGGCCGACTCCTACGGTCCGTACGTCAGCGAGGACCTGATTCGCGAAGCCCTCCACCCCTACCCCGAGGGGCTCACCATCGCGACCAAAGCCGGCCTGGTCCGGACCGGCCCCGGCGAGTGGCACCCGGTGGCCCGCCCTGAGTACCTCCGGCAGGAGGTAGAGATGAGCCTTCGACGCTTGGCCGTCGACAGCTTGGACCTCTTCCAGCTCCACCGCATCGACCCCGAGGTCCCCGCCGACGATCAGTTCGGCCTTCTGTCCGACGTTCTTCGCGAAGGCAAGGTGAAGAACATCGGTCTGTCCAACGTCTCGCTCGACGAGCTGCTGCGCGCCCAGAAGACGCTCCCAGTGGTCACCGTCCAGAACCGTTACAACCTCACCGACCGTTCCTCGGTTGACGTACTCGACCATTGCGCGGCCGAGGGCATCGGCTTCATCCCTTGGCACCCGATCGCCGCGGGACGTCTCGCCGAACCTGGCGGCCCGGTTGACGACATAGCGAAAGAGACCGGCGCCACGCCGGCGCAGATCTCCCTCGCTTGGCTTCTCGCCAACAGCCCGGTGATTCTTCCGATTCCGGGGACCTCTTCGGTCGGCCACCTCGAGGAGAACTGCAACGCGGCCAAAGTCCACCTGACGCCCGAGCACATTGACCGCTTGAACGCCGCGGGCTGATTACTCGTCGAGCCGCAGCGCCTGAATGAAGGCTTCTTGTGGCACTTCAACCCGCCCGATATTTTTCATGCGCTTCTTGCCTTCCTTCTGCTTCTCGAGCAGCTTGCGCTTGCGGGTGATGTCGCCGCCGTAGCACTTGGCGAGAACGTCCTTGCGCTTGGCCTTCACGGTCTCTCGGGCAATGATGCGCCCGCCGATCGACGCCTGTATCGGGACGTCGAACATTTGGCGAGGGATGAGCTCCCTCAACCGTTCGGTCATTTTGCGGCCGTATTCCTGCGCCGCGCTTCGGTGCACGATCGAGCTGAACGCGTCGACGGGGACGCCGTTGAGCAGGACGTCGATCTTGGCCAGGTCGGCGCGGTCCCAACCGGCGGGCTCGTAATCGAGGCTGGCGTAACCCTTGGTGCGGCTCTTCAGCGCATCGAAGAAGTCGATCACCACCTCGGCCAGCGGTATCCGGTAAACCAACTCGATCCGTTCGGGAGACAGGTACTCCATCCTTTGCATCTCGCCGCGCCGGCTTTGGCAGAGGTCCATCAGTGTGCCGGTGTACTCGGTCGGGCTGAGAATCGTCGCGGTGAGGTACGGCTCCTCGATCCAGTCGAGCTTCTGAGGCTCGGGCATATCGGAGGGGTTGTGGACCTCGGCAACGAAACCGTCTGTCAGGTGTGCCCGGTACTCAACGCTCGGGGCGGTCGCGATCAAAGACAGGTCGAACTCGCGTTCCAGACGTTCCCTCACGATCTCCATGTGCAGCAGCCCGAGAAAACCGCACCTGAAACCGAAGCCGAGCGCGCCCGAGGTCTCCGGCTCGTAAGTGAAGGAAGCGTCGTTGAGCCGAAGCTTCTCGAGTGCGTCTCGAAGGTCGGCGAAATCGTCGCCCTCCACCGGGTACAGGCCGCAGAAGACCATCGGCTTGGGGTCCTGGTAGCCCGACAGAGGCTCGGCGGCCGGGCGGCTCGGTGAGGTGACCGTCTCACCAGAACGCGCTTCGCCGACGTCCTTGATGCCGGCAATGAGGTACCCGACCTCACCGGGACCGAGAGATGCGACGGTCACGTTGACCGGCGTACGGACGCCGATCTCCTCGACGTCGTGGGTGCGGCCGGTTTGCATGAAACGGACTCGGGAGCCGGACACAAGGGTTCCGTTGACCACCCGCACAGCACTGATAACGCCGCGGTACTGGTCGTAGTACGAGTCGAAGATGAGGCCCTGCAAGGGCGCGTCGGGATCGCCGGACGGCGGCGGGATCCGGTCGCAGATCGCGTCGAGCAGCTCGGGAACGCCTTCCCCGGTCTTGGCCGAGAGTCGCAGGATTTCGCCGGCGGGTACGCCGAGGACCCGCTCGATCTCGCCGGCGTAACGATCCGGGTCCGCTGCCGGGAGGTCGATCTTGTTGAGAGCCGCGACGATCTCCTTGTCGTGTTCCAGAGCCTGGTAGGCGTTGGCGAGGGTCTGCGCCTCGATCCCCTGGGCGGCATCCACGAGGAGCACGACCCCCTCGCACGCGGCGAGGCTGCGGCTGACCTCGTAGCCGAAGTCGACGTGCCCGGGCGTGTCGATGAGGTGGATGGTGTAGCCCTTCCAGTGCACCCGCACGTTTTGGGCTTTGATGGTGATGCCTCTCTCCCGTTCGATGTCCATCGAGTCGAGGTACTGCTCGCGCATGTCACGGGCGTCCACCGCGCCGGTGAGTTCGAGTATGCGGTCGGACAGCGTGGACTTGCCGTGGTCCACGTGGGCGACGATCGAAAGGTTGCGGATGCGTTCTAGGTTCACGAGGCCTTCCAGTGTGGCCCAACCGCAACTCGAGGGCCGGAACACCTAGGGTGTGACCGATGACTCGGAGCGGCTTCGAGCCGGTGGTCACGGTATCGGCCACCTACGGAACCGGTGGCAGTGTCATCGCGCCCCGGCTGTCCGAGGTTCTCGGGTTGCCTTTCGTTGATCGGCTCATATCGGCCGACATGTCCCAGGACGTCGCGCGAGAGGAGGCAAGGTCTGCTTCGCGGGAAAGCCTGTGCGAGGGGGAACGGGAGATCGCGCCCGCGGGTCGTTTTCTCAGCTACTTCGCCAGGGCGGCCAGCGTCGGAGCGATGATGGCACCTGATCCGATCATCGACGACGACGAGAACATTCGAGTCACTGTCGAGGAAGCGTTGCGCCACGTCGCCGCCGGCGAGCCGGCGGTCATCCTGGGCAGGGCCGGAGCCATAGCTCTGAGGGATCGACCGAAGACGTTCCACGTCCGGTTGGATGGCCCGGTTGACAGAAGGGTCGCCTGGGCTGCGCAGTTCGAGCACCTCGACGTAGAGGCCGCGAGGCAGCGCCAGGCGGAGACCGACAAGGCCCGCACCCTCTTCGTGAAGCGGCTTTACAGGGTCGATCCGGCCGACTGCTCCCTGTACCACCTTGTTATCGATCCGACGGTTTTCGGCATCGAGCCGGCCGTCGAGGTCATATCGCTCGCGGCGGGCAAGTTCTTCGAGGGATCTGCTGTCTAGCGAACGTCCGCATGGCCCGGGCGCGCGACCGCGGCTCGAGCGGCTGGCCGCGTGGCTCCTCGTTCAAATGGAAGGGGTCAGGGCGCTTGCATCGCTCCCGCTGCTCGGTGCCTACAAGCTCACCGACCAGCGTGACGTGATCGACGCCGACGTCGACCGATGGGCCGAGCTTCTCTGGGTCGACGATCGGTCGCGAATGCTCGCCCGTCTGCTGTACGCCTTCCCGGAGTTCCGCGGGGTTTTCTACCACCGTCTCGCGGCCGGCAATCCCCTCGGCGCGCTCGCCGGCCGGATGGCAGCTCGCTGGTGGAAGACGGTCCCGGGGCTCGACCTGGGCGACACCCCGATCGGGCCGGGTCTGTTCATCTCCCACGGCCAGGCGACGATCCTTTCCGCCGAGTCGATCGGCGCGAACTGTCAGGTCCATCAGGGTGTGACCGTCGGTTGGGACTATCGCGGCGAGCGCCGTCCGGTGATTGGCGACGATGTGTTCATCGGAGCGGGCGCCAAAATCCTCGGGCCGGTGACGGTGGGAGACAAAGCATTGATCGGTGCCAACGCCGTCGTGGTCTGCGACGTCCCCGGCGGGGCCACCGCCGTCGGGATACCGGCCCGGGTCATCCAGGGCGGCTGAAAGGGGAGCTCAGGGGTCGGTTGTGCTCGGCGGGCTCGGCGGGCTCGGCGGGCTCGGCGGGCGGGGGTTACCAGGAAAGCTTCCACCTCCTCGCCGAGAACGTCAGGCTCTTCTGCCGAAGGTGGAAACGCCCCGTCTCGTTGGGACCCTCTTCCGATGCAACCGGCCCCGCGCTCGGCTCAGCCTTCGGCCCCCGGGTTTGCGGGCCGGTTTGATGGCGCTGCTCGAACAACCTTTTGGCGGCCTCCACGAGTTCGGGCGGGACCGTGTCGAACGGCTGGAGCGGCGCGGTGCGGCGTCGGCCCCTGCCTCGCGAGGCGCCGAACGGTAAGGGATCTGGCCGTTTCATCGTGTCCCATCCCCCTGCAGAGACTCCATCGACTTATAAGGAGATTCGACACCGGCGAGAAATACTTCGGATTGTGGTGACGTGATTTCTGAACGTGACAATTGCCCTGCCTATCCATATCAGGCAGCCGGTTGGGCTTTTGTTTTGTGCGGCCGGGATTGACCCTAGCCGTCTATAAAGATTCAGGAATCAGCCGGTAAATACGTCTTCGAGATTGATACCGGAGGCGGCGGCCAGACGGCGAAGCTGCTCGAGCGCCCGGGCCCGGGTAGGCCCGATGCTCCCGATAGGCATTGACAGCGCCTCGCTGATGTCCTTGTAGCTGAGGGGTGAATCGGCGCTCAGCAGACGCAACAGCGTCTGAGAACGAATGGGAAGGAGCTCAACCAACTGGTTGAGCAGTTCGCTCTGTTCGGCGGAGATGAGATCGGAGTCGGGTGCGCGATCGACACGATCGTCTGCGATTGTGTCGAAATCCGCCCCGTTCGGGAGCTGCCGCCCTCCGACGCGCAGCACCCGCAGCGACTCGTGGCGGGCCGTGGTAGCAAGCCAGGCGCCAACCCGTTCGGGGTGCTCGATCCTGTCGAGATGTTCGACCAGGCGCAGCCATGTCGTTTGGAAGACGTCGGCGGCGTCGTGAGGGTTCAACCGGTGCCCGCGGGCGATCGCCCAGACCGTCGACGCGAAGCGGTCGACCAGCGCGTTCCACGCGTCCTGACTTCCTACCGCTGCCTGTTCGACCAAACTCCCGACCTCCTGTCGAGCGTCTAACCCGCGAGCGCGGCGTCTCCGTTCTACCCGGCTGGTAGCCGGATTGTCAGCGGCGGAAAAGCCCTGTTCAGCGGCTAAGCCACCGGTTCCGCCGTCCAGAAATTGCCCCCCAAGCGCTGCGCTGGATTGAACCGTCATCGATGTACTGGCCCCTTCGCCCAATCAACCCCAAACCGGTATTTGTCACTCTGTATCCGGAGCTTGCTGAAAGCAACGGAACATGAACTTTCGGTCAGACGAGAAAGACCAGAAATGAGCTCGCGCCCAATACCCCTCGTCGGACACGGACCAACGAGGCCGCAATCGGCCATTTGATACCCAAGTCCGCTCATTTCTTCATCGAGACCGGTGAGCTCCACGGGTGCCCCGGATCCCGCGCGGCCCCTCGCGCGCATCGCCTCAGCCCAAGCGCCCTCATGTCGTCGTTTCAGCCCCTCACGCTAAAACAGAAGATTTGCCCAAAACACTCTGCTACGCGCAAATCCCTTCCACAAGGGACAATCGCGTCAATCCGAGATTTCAGTACCGCCAACCTGCGCCCCTTCCCCTCGGGGGCGGACAGTACTATTTGATACATTCCGGGGGAAAGGGGCTAATTTAAATACATTGGGAAGAATGCGCCGGCGGACGGTGCTTGCCAAAGGACGTTGGACAGGGAAACCTGATAGTGGGTCATGAAGTTCTCTAGCGTGGTTTTCTGATGGGCGGATCGATGGAAGACGACGACCCGCGGCGACAAGGCGGCCTGGATCCCGTGCCCGAAGGCGCGATCAAGCGCGCCCGGGATGCTTTTTCCCAGAGGGCGAGCGGCCCAGTTGCCGAACTGGTGTCCGACTCTCTCGTCGAGCGCGGCGACCCCGCGGGTGCGCACCTCCTGAAGTTCAAGACGGGCGCAACGACCATCGACCTGCAAGTCTCGGTCGGCGCATCGGACACAATCCTTCGTGGGACCGTCCACGGGAGCGAGTTCGCGAGGGCGGTCCTTCACCTCGAAGGCTCGGAGGTGGCCCTGGTAAAGGCCGTGGCGGACGGCTCGTTCGGGTTCGACGGCATAGCCCACGGAGTGGTCCGACTCTCGTTCGAGTCCGGCGGCGAGCCGACGCTCTGGAGCGACTGGTTCCAAGTCTGATCGCTGCTAACATCTCCGGGTTCCCGAGTCGAGTGGTAGGAACCCCCCGTGGCCAACATAAAGAGCCAGATCAAGCGCAACCTGACCAACGAGAAAGCACGCCTTCGCAACAAGGCAGCCAAGTCAGAGGTCAAGACCCGCATCAAGAAGGCCGTCGCCTCCGCCAGTTCTGGCGCTGAGACCGCGGCGGAGGATCTGCGTGTTGCTGTGAAGCGCCTGGACAAGGCCGCCGCACGCGGGATCATCCACAAGAATCAGGCTGCGAACCGTA
Source organism: Acidimicrobiales bacterium (assembly GCA_036378675.1). Taxonomy (NCBI): domain Bacteria; kingdom Bacillati; phylum Actinomycetota; class Acidimicrobiia; order Acidimicrobiales; species Acidimicrobiales bacterium. The sequence continues at coordinate 57,524 of DASUWA010000058.1, read as the reverse complement.
AGTCGCGGCTCGTTCGGCGGATCAACGCCTTGACTGGCGGCCCGGAAGCCGGCTCGGGCGAGTAGCCGGCGCTATCCGACCCAAAAAGCGATCGCCACTCCGACCCCGGCGATCACGACCAAGCGCCGCAACAACTCACCGCTTATCCGGCTAACAAACCGCCCTCCGAGGAAGCCGCCGGCGATGCTCGCGACGGCCATCACCGGAACGAGCGACCACAGAACGTGGCCCGAGAATGCGAAGAAAACCGCCGCGACCACATTGATGAGGAATGACAGCCCCTGCTTCAGGGCGTTGGACGAGGTCAGGCTTTCGGTGGTGAATATGCCGAGAATGGCCAAAAGCATGATTCCCAGACCGGCCCCGAAAAAGCCGCCGTACACTGCGCCGGCGAACACCAATATCACCAGGGCAGGCCGCATTTTTGGTCCGCCCTCGCGGCGGGTGGACGCGGTCACGTCCGGTGCGACTGCCCCCGTGCCGGGCCCCGCGTCCACCCCCGGCGGCCCGGCGGCGCGTCCTGAGACGTCGACAACTTCGGGAGCGTGGAGCGCCTCGTCCTCGTCGTGAGTCCCCGCGAGGCGCCGAACCCGATCCTGCGCGAGCAGCAAGACAGACGACAGCAGGATGAGGTACGGCACTGCCTCGCGGAACGCATGCTCGGACAGACTCACCAAAAGGATCGATCCCGCCAGTCCCCCCGCGATGCTCACAGCGCTGAGCAGCCGAGTCCTTTTCAGCTGGGGCAAAAGCTCGTCGCGCTGCGCCCAGCTGCCACCGAGGTATCCGGGGACCAGGGCCACGGTGTTGGTCACGTTGGAGGAAACGGGAGCGACCCCGAGTGCTACCAGTGTCGGAAACGACACGAGCGTTCCGCCCCCGGCAAGCGCGTTGATCGCTCCGGCTGCGCCCGCGGCTCCCGCCGCAGCCAAATAGTCGAGAGCGGTGAGATCCACGGAGCTCAGCGGGCGCCCGACGCCCGCCCCGACCGCGCGCGGAAGCACAACCTGGCAACGAGGACTTCGAGGGTCGCCTCGGGCGACCAGGAGCTTGCGCCTTTGAGGTCGAGCTCGGCTCGAGCGACGAGGCCGATTCCATCAGCGATGCCGGCAGACCCCCATCGCTGAGCGGCGTTCAGCGCCTTCTTGGCGGGAAACGTACTGCGCCCCTTGGCGATCCCCATCGCCTCAGCGGCCTGTGCCTCCGTGCGTATTGAAGGGCTGTCGACCTTCAGCAGCGACTGCAGATGCCGGTGGAGTATCGCAAGCACGACGAGCGGGTGGCGCTCACCGGACCCGAGAAGCCGGTGAAGGTTCTTCAGGGCGTCTTCGGTGCGTCCCGCATCGATCGCGTCGGTGAGGTCCCACGGAGCGATCGATCCCGCTTCGCCAAGGTAGGGAGCGACGGCGCCAGCATCGACTCGCTCGCCCTCGCCATAAGCCGATGCCAAGACATCCAGCAGCGAGCCGAGCCGCCCGAGGTCCTCGCCGAGGTGATCGAGAACGAGTCGTTCCGCGGACGCGTCGAGTCGCACCGGAGCCGATCGCAGCCGAGCCCTCACCCAGTCTGCTGCCTCCCTGGGCGCGACCTTCGTGGATTGGACGTGGCCCTTGGCCTTGATCGCGGCGACCAGCTTGGGGGCGATGCTTCCCTCCCCCGCACCGAGAACCAGCACCGTCGACGGCAACGGGTCCTCGAGGTAGGCGATAAGAGGAGCCACCTCATCGGTGGAGTAACGCCCCACGTCACGAACGACCACTACGCGACGGTCGGAAAGAAACGGCGGAGTCGCGCAGCTGTCTGCCACCGCCGCCAGGTCGACGTTGTCCCCCCGGTAGTCCTCTACCACCAGGTCCCGGTCGGCATCCCCGACGAGCTCGCGCATCATCCCGGCCAGAGCTTCACTGATGAGAGAAGGATCATCTCCATCGACTAGGACCACCGGGAACGAAAGCAGAGTCGGCGTAGTCATCGGGCTTCGAGTACCGCTGCAATGGTGTCGCACACCCGGCGGGCCGCTCGAACATCGTGGGCACGAAGGATGCGGCAACCCAGGCTGACACCCAAAGCATGAGCAGCGAGGGTCGCCTCCCACCGGTCGCCGATTTCCAGGTCGAACTCGACTCCGAGAAACGTCTTGTTGGACGCAGAAAGAAGGACCGGCCAACCGAGGGCCGTGAGGCGATCAGACGCTCTGAGCAACTCGACCGATTGCGCGGCGGTCTTGCCGAGATCGAGTCCTGCGTCGAGGACGATCCGCGAGTCGGGTATGCCCTCGTCGCGCGCAGTCTTGGCACGCTGCACGAGGAACTCGGACACCTCGGCGACAACGTCGGTGTAATGGGGCTCAGGGTCCGCGACTCTCGGCCTGAGCCGGATGTGCGTCGCCACCACCGCCGCGCCGGCGTCCGACGCGACGCGGAGATAGCCGGGGTCGGCAAAGCCGCTGATGTCGTTACCCATGACCGCGCCGGCTCGGAAAGACTCGCCGGCTACCGCGGCCCGCCACGTGTCCACGGACAGCGGAACGTCGAAGCGTTGACTTAGAGCGGCGACTGCGGGAACGACCCGATCGAGCTCCTCTGCTTCTGTGACCTCCGGTCCTGGACCGGCCTTCACGCCTCCCACGTCGAGAATGTCAGCGCCCTCTGCCACCAGCTGCTCGGCGCGGCGGTAGAACGCGTCCATGTCCCAATACAAGCCGCGGTCATAGAACGAGTCCGGCGTCCGGTTCAGGATTCCCATGACGAGAGACCGCGAGGTCAAATCGAAAGCCCGGTCGCCCAGCTCCAACAACACGTCCGGCGACCCTAGTGCGCCATTCAGTCCCGACCGGCTGCGGTTTGGTTCGGAACGGTTCGGAACAGCTCAGAACAACTTCGCGGTGAGCGCCCTGCGGTAGGAAGCGGTTCGAGGATCGTCGGGTCCGAGCACCTCGAGAAGATCCACGAACTCCTGCCTTGCGCCGTCGTCGTCCCTGACCTTCTCGAGAAGCGCGTCCAGCTTGGCTTCGACGCCGTCCCCGTTCGACTCTGCGGATGCGAGCTCGGACCCAAGCCGTGCCTGTGCCGCTAGCCGGCGGGTCTCTGGAGTCTCCGGAAGGCGAGCGAGAATCGACAGCGCCTCCTCCCGCGAATCCTCCCCGGCCGCACCGCCGTCGATCAGGAGGGTCGCCAACGCCATCACCGCCTTCTCGTTGGCCGGTTCAAGTTCAAGCGCCTTGCGGAGCGACGCCTCGTCGCCGGCGGCCACCAACCGGTCCACTTCGCTCGGGGGACGGGTCAGTCCGGCGATCCACTGCCGAACGGCCGGCTCTGGAAGTGCTCCGACAAAGCTGTCAACGACCTTCCGGTCACGTATCGCGTACACCGCCGGGATCGACTGAACCTGGAAGGTCGCGGCTGATCGCGGGTTGGCGTCTACGTCGATCTTGACCAGGTCCACCCCGGCCGTCTCGCCGACGACCTTCTCGAGGATCGGTCCGAGCACGCGGCACGGACCGCACCAGTCGGCCCACAGGTCGATCACGACCGTGGCGGTCGTGGACCGTTCCAGCACGTCGGTCTCGAAAGTGGCATCTGTTACGTCGATTGCCATTCTGCGATCCTCCGGGTGTCGCAAACTGTGCCGCGTGGCGGGCGCAGGTTAGTTTTCAGGGCATGAATCACCCTGCTGCCTCCGAGGGTACCCAGGCTACGGCCGGTATCGACGTGCCGAAGGTCACCGCCTGGTTCGAGGACAACGTGCCCGGGGCGGTGCCGCCTCTCACGTTCAGTCTCGTCGCAGGAGGGCGATCGAACCTCACGTTCGAGGTAGATGACTCCGCAGCCCACCGCTACGTGCTGCGCCGGCCACCGACTGGGCACATCCTGCCTACCGCGCACGACATGAGCCGGGAATTCAAGATCATCTCCGCGTTGGGCCCTGCCGGAGTGCCGGTGCCGCCCGCTCTAGGGCTGTGCACGGACGAGGCCGTCAACGGGGCTCCTTTTTATGTAATGGGATTCGTCGACGGCATAATCGCCCGCACCGCCGAGATCGCTCAGCAGAATCTGGACGCCGATGCCCGCCGAAAGGTGAGCCTGTCCTTGATAGACACCCTGGCCCAGATCCACTCCGTCGATCCCGCGGCCGTCGGCCTGGGAGATCTCGGCCGCACCGAGGGATATATCGCGCGGCAGCTGAAGCGGTGGTACGCCAACTACCGGGCCGCGAACGAATCACGCGGAGGGACGACGCTCGCCGACGTGGTCGAGATCCACGACTTCCTCAGCGCCAGGATTCCCGAGCAGGGTCCCGCAACGATCGTCCACGGTGACTACCGGCTCGACAACTGCATCGTCTCCTCCGATGGGGAAATGCTGGCGGTGCTCGACTGGGAGCTGTGCACCCTCGGCGACCCGCTCGCCGACGTCGGGCAGCTGCTCGTCTACTGGCCCGAGCCGGGCGAGCGTTCCGTGCTTGGAGGGTCCCCCACAACGGCCTCCGGGTTCATCACCAGAGACGAGCTGACCAAGCAATACACCCAGGTGAGCGGCCGGGACATAGGGCGGATCGACTTCTACGTGGCATTCGCCTACTGGAAGCTCGCGTGCATCCTTGAAGGCGTCTACGCGCGTTACGTCGGGGGTGCGATGGGGAACGATGGCTTCGACGCGGGCGGCTACCCCGACAGCATCGCCTGGCTTGCCAGTCAGGCCCGGGCCGCGACGTTAAGCCTCGGAGCCTGACCAGGATGGTCTTATGAGATTGACCAGGATGGTCTATGAGATTGACCAGGATGGTCACATGACGTTGACCAGGATTATCCGATGACGGAGCTGGCACAGGTCCATTCATGGCCGGCGCTGGAGAGACCGATCCTGGTGGTCGCCATGGAGGGATGGATCGATGCAGGGGCGGGCTCCGCGACCGCGGTCGCCCATCTCGTCGCCTCGATGCCGTATGAGGTGATTGCAACCTTCGATGCCGACGAGCTGGTGGATTACCGTGCCCGGCGGCCCACGCTTCGGATCGTCAACGGTGTCGACACCGAGCTGCGGTGGCCGGAGATCCGCCTCCTCGCGGCGACCAACCGGACAGGTCGGAGCGTGCTGATACTCACCGGGCCCGAACCAGACATGAAGTGGAACCGTTTCCTGCAGGAAGTAGTCGCTCTTGCGTCGCGACTCGAAGTCGAGATGGTGCTGGGCCTCGGGGCGTTTCCGGCGCCGGTTCCGCACACCCGGCCCGTGCGACTGGTGGGGACTTCGACCGAAGCCGACCTAGCCGCTCAGGTCGGCTTTCTTCCAGCCGGAATCGATGTTCCGTCGGGCGTCCAGGGGGCTCTGGAAGTCGCGTTCGGACAGGCTGGAACACCAGCCGTCGGCCTGTGGGCGCGCGTGCCCCACTACGCGGCGGCGATGGCTTACCCGGCCGCGTCAGCCGCGTTGGTCGGCGGGCTCGCTCAGCTCACCGGGATCGAGGTCGACGTCTCGGGTCTCCAGGCGGCTGCCACCGCCACCCACCGGCAGATCGATCAGCTGCTGGCCGGAAGCGAAGAGCACCTCGCGCTGGTCAAGCAACTCGAGACGCAGTACGACGAGGAGCAGGGCGCGGCGGCGACCAACTTCGGCGAGATCCCGTCAGGCGACGAGATCGCCGCTGAGCTCGAGAAGTTTCTGCGCGATCAGCGATAACCCGAGAGGCGTTTGCCTGTGGCGCTTACCCCTTGCTGCGCAGTCCGGCCATGACGCGCGGGATCGTCGCACTCGCTGCCCCCTCGTATGGCGTGTAGAAGTTGAGCCGATCGACGACGTCGCCGAATCGTTCGTTGAGCAGCTTCGGTACCTCGTCCGCGGAACCTACGACGGCGAACGCGTTCAGCACGTCATCATCGATCAACCGTCCCATCTCGTCCCACTCGCCCCGCTTGGACAGCGTGTTCAACTCCGTCTGCAAATCACCCCAGCCGTGCAGTTCCAGGACCGGCCGGTACGCGGGCGTTGATCCGTAGAAGGCGATCTGCTTCCTCGTCCCGCCGGCGGCCGCCTCCATGTCCGCGTCGGTCTCGCCGCTGACAACAAACGCCGGATACGAGAGCTGGAACTCGGCCCGCGTACGGCCCGACCTCGCGAGCCCTTCGAGGACCGCCGGCAATGTCCTTTCGCGCAGGTATCGCTCGGTCGTGAACCCGTGGACCAGCATCCCGTCGGCCACCTCGCCGGCCACTCGTGTCATACCTTCGCCCACAGCTGCGAGAAACACCCTCGGCGTGCCGTACTCGCTGGGACCTGGGTTGAAAAATGGTGTCATCAGAGTGTGGTTGTAGAAGTCGCCGCGAAAGTCGAGCTTGGTCCCGTTCTGCCAAGAGTCCCAGATTGCCCTCATGGCGGAAATGAACTCCTTCATGCGAGGCGCGGGATGCGACCACGGCATCGAGAACCGCTTCTCGATGTGGGCTTTGATCTGGGATCCGAGGCCGAGCATGAAACGCCCGTTGGAGTAACTGTTCAAGTCCCAGGCCGTGTTCGCGGTGGTCATCGGATTGCGGGCAAAGGCGACTGTGATGGCCGTTCCCAGACCGATCGACTCAGTGTGCTCCGCCGCCAGGAGCAGCGGCAGGAACGGGTCGTGCGATGTCTCAGCGGTCCACACGGCGTCGTACCCGGCTTGTTCGGCCTTCTGCGCATCGGCTGCCGCGTGGCGAAGGTTTGGCCGGATCCCCCCGTCGATTTTCATGACCGGAGCATATCGGTGCTCACGAGCGCTGGCCGGCGGCTCCATGGCCCCCGTTTCATTCCACAAAGCGGTGCCCCTCGCCCAAGGCATTCCACTAAAGGTTGGAAAGGCCCGCCGGCGTCTACCTGCCAGGGTCCTAGATGACGACGTTGACCAGCGCCGGCGGTCGGGCGATGACCCGCTTTGGCTCGGTGAGTCCGGCAGCCTTCAGCGCCTCGGCGACCTTCGGCGACGACAGAGCCAGGCGGATCGCCTCGGCCTCGTCGATCGAGGCGTCCACAGTCAGCCGATCTTTGAGCTTGCCGTTCACCTGGACGATCATGGTCACCTGCTCGACCGCGACCATGTCCGGATCAGCTGCGGGCCAGGGCTGCGAGTGAACAGGGGCCGAGTCGGGGTAGCGGCGCTCCCACAACTCCGCCGTGATGTGTGGCGTCATCGGCGCGAGCAGCAAAAGTAGGGAGTCGACCGCGAAGTCCAGCACTGATCGGGCGACCCCGTCCGTTCCCTGCAAGGCTTTGTACACCAGGTTGACAAATTCCATGGCCCGGGCCACCGCGGTGTTGTACGACCAGCGCTCGTAGTCGGCACTCATCCGGTCGATCAGCCTGTGGGTCTCTTTTTCCAGTTCGACATCCGATGCTTGACGATCACGGTCGACAACGTGGGCGCCCTCCAGGCCACCCAGCCCGAGGCGCCACAGGCGTCCCAGAAAACGATGACACCCCTCCAGCATCTGATCCGTCTGCTCACTCCAGTCGAAGTCGTCGGCAGGCGGCCCCACGAACAGGTGGTACAACCGCAACGAGTCCGCACCCACCGAGTTGAAGTAACGCTCGGGCGCGACCAGGTTCCCTTTGGACTTGGACATCTTCGAGCCGTCCATGGTGATCATTCCCTGGGTGAACAGCCGTGCGAACGGCTCCCGCACCTCCCGCGGGCTCAAGCCGACGTCGCCCAGGGCTCGGGTGTAGAACCGGGCGTACAACAGGTGCAGGATGGCGTGCTCGATCCCGCCGATGTACTGGTCGACGGGCATCCACGCGCGCGCGGCCTCGACGTCGATGGCATGGTCGGTCGTCCAGGGGTTGCAGAAGCGCAGGAAGTACCAGGACGAGTCGACGAAGGTGTCCATGGTGTCCGTCTCGCGCTCCGCCGGGCCCCCGCACGTCGGACACGTCGTGTGAAGGAAGGCCTCGTGGTAGCGAAGGGGCGACTCGCCGGTGGGGCGAAACTCGACGTCGTCCGGCAGCAGGATGGGGAGTTCGTTCTCGGGCACCTTGACGATCCCGTCCGTCGGGCAGTGGATCACCGGGATCGGGCAACCCCAGTAGCGCTGCCGTGACAGGAGCCAATCACGCAGGCGGTAGTTGACCTTTCTGGCGCCGATCTCTCGCGATTCGAGCCATTCGATCGCGCGGCTCTTCGCCTCCGCCGTATCGACGATGCCGTCGAGCCACTCGCTGTTGATGCGGGGACCGTCCCCGGTGTAGGCCTCGCCTTGCCAGCCTTCCGGACGCTGAACCGTCGGAATGATGTCCAGCCCATAGGCCGTCGCAAAGTCCCAGTCGCGCTGGTCCTCCCCCGGTACCGCCATGATCGCACCGGTGCCGTAGGTCATCAGGACATAGTCGGCGAGGTAGATCGGAACGGGCTTGCCGTTGAAGGGGTTGATTGCGTGCGCGCCGGTGAACACCCCCCGCTTCTCCAGCGCGCCCTCGCTTGATTGCCGCTCGATCTCCGATTCCGTGCTGACCCGCTGCACGAACGCATCGACGTCGCCGCGGTGGTCGTCGGTGGTGATCTCGGAGACGAGCGGGTGTTCCGGCGCGAGGACGACGAACGTCATCCCGAAGCCGGTGTCCGGACGGGTGGTGAAAACCCTTATCGGCCGCAGGTCGTCGCGCCCGTCGACCCGAAGATCGAACTCGGCGCCCTCGGAACGGCCGATCCAGTTTCGCTGCATGGTCTTGACCCGCTCCGGCCATTCGAGCCCGTCGATGGCTTCTAGCAGCTCGTCCGCGTAAGCGGTGATCTTGAAGAACCACTGCTCCAGGTCTCTTTTGACCACCAGGTCGCCGCTGCGCTCGCAGGTGCCGTCGGGAAGTACCTGCTCGTTGGCCAGCACCGTGTGACAGCCGGGGCACCAGTTGACCGGCGCGTTCTTCCGGTACGCCAGTCCGGCATCGAGGAACTTTTGAAAAATGACCTGGTTCCAACGCATGTACAGCGGGTCATGGGACCTGAGCTCCCGCCTCCAGTCGTAGGAGGCGCCGAGGCGCTTGAGGCTCGCCTTCAACTCCTCGATGCGCGCCTCGGTGAACGTCCGCGGGTGGACTCCGGTCTTGATCGCAGCGTTCTCGGCGGGAAGACCGAAGCTGTCGAAGCCGATGGGGCTCAGGACGGCGTAGCCCTGCATCGTCCGGTGCCTAACGAGCAAATCGCCGAAGGTGTAGTTCCGGACGTGACCCTGGTGGGCTGGGCCGCTCGGGTAGGGGTACATGCAGAGGACGAACTGAGTTGGACGCGGGTCATCGTTTTCGACCTCGTAAGCGCCTTCCTCTTCCCAGCGCCGCTGCCATTTGGACTCGACGGCCTGGGGATCGTACTGCTCTGCCATAGGTGTTACAGGGTACTGGCGACAGGAGCCGCGGCCCGGTGGCTTAACGGCGGGGCTCGTCCATCGTCGAAGGCCCGACGTTGCGGGCCAGCCAGTCGTTGAGCGGCGCCGCAGCCTTCAGCACCTTGACGATCTCTGCCTTGGCCTTGGCGGTTCCCAGCCATGCGGCGACCGCGAACCGCTTGGCGGCGATGATGCCCCTGTACCGGAGCATCTCCACACGAGGGTGGTCCCTCGCGAACCCCTTGGGCGCGGTCTTCAGGGGGTCGGTCCCGTGAACGTCGAGCCCCGACTTCCTCAGCCGGACGATCAGGTTCTCGAGCTCCTCACCGGACGTCTCGGCATCGACGGCCTTGCGGTAGCGCTCGAGCTGATCGGTCATCAGGTGGTACATCCCCGATCCAACGAACAACCCCTCCGCCGAGATCTGAACGTATCCGTCGCCCACCGTCGCTCCCATCGCCGTCTTGTAGGGCGACTTGTCGGCGCTGAACCGCACGTCCCGGTACGGCCGGAAGATCTTGCCCTCGCCGAACTCGCCGGCCAACTCGGCGAGGAGTGCCTCCATCGGGGCTCGTACATGCTGCTCGTAGAGATGCTTGTGGTCGTTCCAGTAGACCTTGGAGTTGTCGGCCTCGAGGCCTTCGTAGAACTCCAACGCGGTTACGGGCCAGCCCTTGAACCTCACGGCTCGAATGTACCGACCGCGTAGTCGGCGGCAAAGCGGATGCCCTTCGATTGGTTATTCAGGGTCGGGCCGAGGCGCAAGTGACACCCGGTGCGGGCGCCCACTTCCGAAGGTGTCCCACTCATGGACCGAGACGATATGAAGCGGGTGTGACGGCGACGCCATCTGCGCGCCAGTGGTAGCTTTGGGGGCTCCGTTGCGGGGCTGTAGCTCAGTTGGTAGAGCGCTACAATGGCATTGTAGAGGCCACGGGTTCGATTCCCGTCAGCTCCACTTCCAGGCACCCGCCGGCGCTTCAGGGGCCAGCCGGCGCCATGTCACTGCTTTCAGTCCGAATCGGCGGGGGCGCCCGCGGGCTCGAACCAAACCCCGGAAAGGAATGGAGACCCCCGAGAGGTCGGACGGGGGTCTCCAGCGGCCGGAGGGACACGGCTCCTCCGGCAGTTCCTTGTCGCGGGGTCTGGAAGCCCGCAACAACCGCCGGGACTCAGATCCTCCCCCTCGATGGGTCGGCCGCACGTTTTCCTTGTCAGGGGCCGTCGGCCGTCGTTTATCAAAGCACATGCGCGGCCAAAGTCCAGTGGATGAACTTGGGGAAAAGCGCGGGAAGTAGGTGGGGAAAACCTACGGGTTCGACGAGTAGCACGCCTCGCCCCGGCCCCGCCCGCGCGGCCTTCACAGTCCGGGGAGTCCGCAAATCCGGGCGCCAATGTATCAAACCAGCGCCTGCTTCCTCTCAACATCGTTATGGAGTTCGCTCTAGGTGACATTCGCACAGCCAGACACGGCGAGACCGCTCCACGCATCGGCGCGGCCCTGACCTTCAGTTGATCGAATGACGGTACTAATCACTGGAGCAGGGGGATTCCTCGGAGGCCACCTCGCAGAAACCCTGCGCGCGTCGGGATATGCGGTACGCGCGCTCGTGCAACCTGGGGAGGACGTCACCGCGTTGACGGAAACGAACGCGGACATCTGCTATGGCGACCTCGACGACCGGGACTCCCTCGAACGCGCTGTCGACCGAGCCGAACTTGTACTGCACTGCGCAGCAAAGACCGGACCATGGGGACACTATTTCGACTACCACAGAATCAACGTCGAAGGCACCGAGCGGCTGCTGAACGCCTCGCTGCAGGCGGGCGTGAAACGCTTCATCCACGTGAGTTCGATCACCGTTCACGGGGCCGACGTCAGGGGTACCGCCACCGAATCAAGCCCTCTGGTTTCCGACGGCGATCCATACACGCGCACGAAGCTCGAGGCCGAGCAAGTCTTGCAGCAACGGATCGCCCAAGAGAATGCTTCAGTGACCATTGTCAGGCCCGGAATGATCTACGGACCGAGAGATTCCCATACCTTCGGTCGGATTGCGCGACTTATCGATGGTGGCCGGATGGTCATTATCGGGTCAGGGCGCAATCAGATGCCGCTCATCCACGTTAGTGACGCCGCGCGTGGGATCCTCCTGGCCAGCGAGGCTCGACACGCCGTCGGTCGGACTTACCTCCTCGTCAACGACGAACCCACGACCCAGCTCGACTTTCTCAGCAGGATCGCCGAGGAGCTTGGAGCCGCAACCCCACGGTTCCATATCCCGTATCGCCCGGCCCTTGCACTGGCGGGATCGGTAGAAACGGCATTTCGGATCATGGGAAGCAAACAACCGCCACCGGTGACCCGTTTCGGCCTCAAGCAGTTCGGGGGTGAGAACCGCTTCATCGTCGACCGCGCACGTCACGAACTCGGATTCGTCCCCAAGTTTGGTTTAGAAGCCGGGGTCCGAGACAGCGTCGCTTGGTTTCGCACCCAGGCGTTGACTACCGCTCTTCACTAGCTAAGGGGCTTGCTCGTTGGAAATCCTTGTCACTGGAGGAAACGGGTTCCTCGGCCACAATCTCGTCAGCGCGCTCCAGGATCGCGGCTATTCCACAAGAGTCCTTGCATTAGATGCTGAGGACACCACCTGGCTTCAAGAGCGCAACGTGGCCGTTTACCGCGGCAACATCCTCGACCCCAATACCCTTCGGACGCCGTTCGATGGTGTTGACGCTGTGTTCCATCTGGCGGCGATGATCGGTGTCTGGCGTCCGATGAGCGACTACTTCGCCGTTAACGTTCGAGGAACCGAGAACGTCTGTCGCGCCGCGATGGGCACCGGTGTTGGTCGATTGATCCACGTCAGCTCGGCGATGGTGTACGAGACCTCCGGCGACCGCCCCGCGACCGAGAGCGACCCTCTCTCTCCGCTCGATGAGCCATACAGCCTGACGAAGGCGCAGGGCGATGAGCTCGTGAGGCGTCTTGTACTCGACGAGGGCCTTCCGGCGACAGTAATCCGACCAGGAACCTTGATTGGACCCGGTGACCAGTTGAACTTCGGTCGGATGGCGGACCGGATTCGATCCGGAAAAGGTGTCGTGATCGGGTCGGGCGCCAATGCCCTTCTACTCTTCGACGTGGCCGACATGGTCCGCGGCCTGCTCTTGGCACTCGAGTCGGCTGGAGCGCTCGGCAACGTATACAACCTCGGACCGGACGTTCCGATAAACCAAATCGAATACCTGTCGATCATCGCGGATGAGTGCGGCGTCAATGTGCCACGAAGACATGTCCCTTACGCGGCGCTCTACGCCGCCGCAGGCATCGCCGAGAGAGTCGCACGGATAACGAACAACCGGATCAGACCGTTCGTTACGCGGCATGGGGTCAAGCTATATGGCGCGAACAACTGGATCTCGATCGCAAAGGCCCAAGCGGAGCTGGGATTCGAGCCCCAGGTACGTGCAGACGACGCTGTACGCACCGCTTGCAGGTGGTACTTCGATCGGGACACGGCATCAGGATCTCACGCCGTCGCCGGTATCCGAACTGGGCTAGAGAGCTGACGATGAGCCGGTCACTCGATGGAAGTGTTGTGCTGGTAACGGGAGCGAGCTCCGGAATCGGAGCAGCGACTGCAATGGAATTCGGCCAGCAAGGTGCTCGGGTGGTCATTGCTGCACGGCGAAGCGGCATGCTGGAGGAACGGGCGCGCGAAGTCGTTGAGGCCGGCGGACGAGTTCTGGCGATCCCTACCGACGTGACCGATCCCGTACAGGTATCCCACCTTGTCGAGCGGACATCCAAAGAGTTCGGACCAATCGATATCCTCGTGAACAACGCAGGCGTGAATTGGTCTCGAAGGCTCGGGGACACGTCGCCCGATGAGGTTCGCCGGGTCGTGTCCGTCAATTTGTTGGCCACCGTGCAATTGTCGCTCGCCGTCTTGCCAGACATGCAGCGTCGCCGAACGGGAACGATCATCTCGGTTGGCTCCGTAGCGGGGCACGTGCCGATAGAGCCTCTCTATTCGGCAACCAAATTCGGTGTGCGAGGATTCTCGCTGGCACTGCGGCGACAGCTCTCTGGCAGCGGGGTTTCTGTCTGCCTCGTCTCGCCAGGAAACATCCGCACCGCGATGACTCGCTCCCTCGATGAGGAGATGCCAGGGCCGGAGGCGGTCGCCAAGGCAATCGTTCGAATCGCCAAGCGGCCCCGCCGGGACCGTGTTGTGCCCACGAAGTATCTCGGAGTTGTCTGGTTGGACCGGGTGGCTCCTGGTCTCGCGGATGCCGCGTTCTCGTGGAGGCACCGGGGCCAGCCCGAAGGAAGCAAGATGCCCGCGTACGCGGAGCCCCCGGCATCTATCTAGGAAAGGAGACCCCGTGCAGGCACTCGTCACAGGCGCAACCGGATTATTGGGGCGCCATCTGGTTGAAGCCCTGCTGGACCGAGGCGATTCCGTCAGGGCCCTCGTCTTGCCCGCTGAGAACACTCGGCAATTGGAGGAGCTCGGTGTGCAGGTCTACCGCGGGGACGTCTGCGACCGCGAATCGCTAGAGGCACCCACGAACGGTGTAGACACGCTCTTCCACCTCGCGGCCCTGCAGGGCCAGTGGGTCCCGATGAAGGAGTACGCAGAGGTGAACGTCCAAGGTACCGACAACGTGTGCCGCGCAGTGCTCGCGTCCGGCATTCGTCGCCTTGTGCATGTAAGTTCCTGGACGATCTATGGGATCAACCGGGGGTGGGCGCTCGAGGAGAGCGTCAAACCGGCACCAGGCGACGACCCATACTGGATCACCAAGGCTCAAGGCGATCTCTTGGTGCAAAGGTGGATTGAAGAGCACGCCCTGCCAGCAGCAATAGTGCGACCAGGAACGATCTTCGGAGTTCACGACCGTCTCAACTTCGCTCGGGTGGCCGAAAAGATCCGCGCCGGCAAGGCGATCGTGATCGGGTCAGGTCGCAACTTCTTGCCTTTGGTCTTTGTAACTGATGTGGTACAAGGGCTGCTTCTGTGCGCCGACGCGCAGGAGGCTGAAGGGGAGGCGTTCAATATCACGAATGACGAGCCGCTCACCCAGAGATCCTTCCTCGACTCGGTCGCAGTCGATCTGGGTGTTAGACCTCCGCGAATCCACGTGCCGTACCCTCTCGCTTTGACCGCTGCCGCCGTCGCCGAGGGAGCGGCCGGCTTCACACGAAATGGCTCCCCCGTGGTCACCCGGCATGGGGTCAAGCTTTACGGGACCGCCAATCGCCACTCGATCCAGAAGGCCCGTCAGCGGTTGGGCTACCAACCGAAGGTAACAGTGCGCGAGGGAGTCCGCCTCAGCTGCCGGTGGTACGAGCAGGAATACGGCCCTGCTTGGACAGTCAACGACCGGTCAGAAGCGGCCGTCTCGTAGGTAATCCTTGCTGCCCTGACAACCTTCCCACCACTCATCCAGGGTGGGATGCGAAATACGCTACCGCCTCAATTCGGAGATAGCCGCCGTCGTCATCGGAGACACTGGACGTGCGGTTGGCGCACACGGTCCCGCTACTAACGCCCGAGCTGTTGCATGTAGGAGACGGGTTGGTTACTCCGTCTTTCATCCCGTCGAAGTTGACAGTGCTCCCCGAGACGCCGCTACCGAAAAGCAGCCCGGTGACCTTGATATCGGAGAGCTCCGCCATGTGGTCGAAGAAGTAGGAGATCTTGTTGTCCTGGTAGTGACCCTTGGTGTTGTTCTCCGTGTCGAACCACTGGTTGCCCAGTGGAATCTGCCACACGAAGGCGGACTTGGCCAGCTGGCTGGTGATGGTCCCGAGGTAATGCTCCCAACGATGGAAGTTCGGGAACGTCGCGTTGAGGGTGTCCCACCATCCCGAGGAATCGTGCATGACGGTCGAGTAATACCCCGCATCGCCGTTGCTGACGTCGTTGAAGAGGAGGTTGTAGTTAGACGTCCCGGCTGGGGCGCCACCGACGCCGCTGGCCTTGGCGAATGCGGCGACTTCGCTCCCAAGACTGACAACGTTCAGGTTCGGGTTCGTCGACGATCCGATGTCCTGCAATGAGGCCCAGTCGCTGATATGAAAGGCGAGCTCAACATTCGGTGCGTACAGGTCTCTTAGATGGAGGAGGGCGAGATTGAAGCCTCGGTAACTGTTCGGATAGGCCGTCACATCTGGATCACCTGAACTCGCAACCGAGGCGGTGAGATTGTTCGGATCGTTTGCGCCCCCGGTGCAGAAGCTATAACAGTGCGAAGCATCGAGGACTGCCTGCTCGGCATAGCCGGAGAGGTCCGGCTCAAGCTGTACGATCACTTTTCCGCCGAACCCGGTTAAGCCTCCGTATGTCCCGGGTCCGAGGCGTTGCATGAGGGTCGTGAAGTCGGCGTAATAAGACGTCATGACCGTCTGGCTGTTCAGGTTGGCCAGGTCGACGTTGGCCTCTGCACAGCTGTTGCAGGGCCCATTCGATTGACGAAGCATGTAATACGGGAATACCGGAGTGTGGCCACCCGCGGCGGCTGACTCGGCATAGGAGACGGGGAACTCCGCGTCGGTGTTCCACCCTTGCCAACCGTGGCCGGTGTTGACTCCGCCGGAAAGGTACTGATACGTGTAGTCGAAGGGAATATGACTGTTCGGGACCCAGCCGTTGAGACCGTTGGCATCCTGGCCAGCAGAGATTCCAATCCCGATGTGGGGAGGCGGCGAGGCCGGAATCGTCACCGGCGCGGGAACGGCGGTCCGGGACGACGCCACGGTCGTGGCCGTGGAGCGAGTGACTGATGCGGTGCTCGGGCGGGCCACGGTTGTGGTGGTCGCAATCGAGGAAGTCGTGGTGGGATTGGTTATCGTCGTGCTCGACGTGTGACTCCTGTTGTGTAGGGACGCGCGAGCCGGAGTCGGAGGTGTCGTCCCGAGCACGAACGCGATAAAGGGGAGCACACCCAAGACGAGCAGGCCGACGACCAACCACCGAAGACGCCGCAGCCTGGAGAGCTTCATCGGATGTCTCCGTTCGCGGCCGGTCGCGCCCCGGCGCACTCCGAGGTCTCGGCCGGATCGGCAGTAACCTTTAAGCCCCGGTCGGGAGGTTAATGGCCGGCGGCCAAGCTGTCGCCCACTGACATTCCGCGCCCCTCCGCAGGTGTTCTGACCTGGGAGTTCTGTTCTCCCTGAGCGACGGCTAGGGGCCGAGTGCGTAAGTCGCCTCGCCGCCGGAGGAGACGTTCTGGAGTTTCTCGTATATCTGGGTTGTCCCAAGTGTCGCCCGCAGGGCGAAGTACGACCGCCAGGCAGGATCCCCCAGCAGCGCAGTCCTGATCCGGTTCCCACCGTCCTGGAGATTGAGGCTCAGGATTATCCAGGTCACTGAATCCTGGGGGTGGGCAAGCGCTGCTGCAAACTGGACGCCGTTGGCGTCGGTTAGGAACGCACGGTCGGGGACCCGGTAGTCGGTCATCAGGTAAAACGCCATCGCTGAGTTGTCCAGGTAGGTCAGAAGAATGTTCCCCCCGTGGTAGTTCGCGGCCATCCAGTTCGCCTCTGTGTGGCCAGGAACCCGAAGGTTGGCGTTTCCGTACACCGCTTCGCGCACCACAAAGGGCTTCTGGTGGGTGGATCCCCAAAATCCCCAGACCGCCACGGGAAGCAGGAGGCTTCCCGCCACCCATCTTCGCGTGCGCGACTCGCCCATCGAGGCGAAGAAAGCGGCGAATAGCGCGACAGCCGGAACCATGGCAAGTGCGAACCGGACGTTGTAGTAACCACCAAAACTCAGCTGGGGAACGTTCGCGGTATTCACCCCGAGATAGAACACGAGCGAATAGAAGACGAAGGGTAAGAGGCTCATGAACACAGGCAGCGAGTCAGCTCGCACCCTCAACCGCCACATGGCGACCAATAGTCCGGCCAGCGCGAGCGCTATCAGCGGCCAGCCAACGGTCCCAGCTACCGAAAACCCGTACATCTTCAGAGCGACGATCGGGTGACCCCGGGCGGGAAGGAGCCGGCCGGGGGTATTCGGATAGTACTTGTGGCTGGACTGCCCGTAGAAGAAGGACAAGAGCGGGTCGTGGAAGATAACCGCGTTGTAGATGACCCAAGCAACACACCCGGCGAAAGCAAGGAGGCTGTACAGGATGACCCAGGCTTCGGCCAGGAGGTACCCCCCGTGTTTCCAGGCGATCCAAGCCAGCACTGGAACTAGGGCAAACGCGATTAGCCAGTCGTCGTAACGGACGAGCGACCCGGCCGCTACCGCCGAGGCACATTTGACGATGTCGGAGGAGTGATGTGTCTTTGTCAGCCGAAACGCATAAAAGAGGCCGGCCACAAATGCGCAGAGCGAAACCGTCTCGCTCATCGCGGTGCTCTGCATGTACAGGAGGCTGGGGTTGGCCATGAGAATCCCTGCGGCAAGCCAGCCAGCTGCGCGACTCGACGTGGCGAGTCTGGCGAAGCGGTACACGTAGGTGGCGGCCAACACATATGCCAGCATCGATGGGATGGCGCCGGCGAGACCGTCCCGGAAAAGGGCATCGCTCCAAATGAACGGCATCATGAGAATGCCAGGTAATGGCAGCCAGGTAGCTCCGAGTTGGGCGAGCCCGGGTGTGCGGCTCGAAATTACGCGTCGTGCGATCAGCTCCCGGACACGGGCGTCGTTGAACAATGTGGTCATGCCGCGCGACTCGTACCAGGCGTAGACGGCGAGGCTCACAGACGCGGCAATTATCCCGACCCACCACGTGTCCGAGACATGCACTCTGAGCCATTTATAGAGGGCGAATACCTGATCTCGGATCGAAACAGGATTTTGTAGCGCCCTGACACGAGTGGGGGCTTCGATCTCTACTTGAACCATACCGATCAGGTACCGTTAACGCTAACGCCGTGCTCGGTCTTGTCCCAGTAGAACGGATTGCGAACCAGGCTGATCAGCCCAACCCAAGCGCCGACACTAAGGATGACCCAATAAAACGGAACGAGGAGGGCGTACCGGGCGAGGTCGGCCAGACCGTGCCGAACGCAGACGTAGGCCCCCGTATAGAAGAGAATGAAGTTCCAGAGGAGGAGACTCACGAGCGACGGGTAGTAGACGTAAGGGGGGTAAAGCGTCTGTATGTAACCCCCCACTTGGGTTCCCTTGGTTGACATGTACACCGCAGTCAAGGTCCACATCAACGGGTTGAGCAGCAACAGCAGCGCAGTGCCCCCCACAAGTACGTGAAAGTCGACGTAGGCGCGAGAGTGGACTTCGCGCCACAGGCGAAACGGGTGTCGCGTGTGGACCAAGAAGGTCTGTAAGTAGCCTTTGATCCACCGTGAGCGTTGTTTGATCCATGGTTGGACTCGCGGAACAGCTTCCTCCCAAGTCACCGAGTCCATCATCGCTACCTTGAATCCCTCCCGGCTCAGGCGCACGGCAAGATCGCAGTCCTCGGTCACGTTGTAGGGGTCCCAGCCACCGATGTGCCGGAGCATTTCGGTCCAGAAGTGATTGGAGGTGCCGCCTAGGGGGACGAAAGCGTGCCGCTGGCCGCGATCGCCTGAGAGCCCAGGCAACAGCTGGTCGTACCAGATGGCGTAGTCAATGGCAAAGAGCCGCGTGAGCGTCGACTGATGTCGGTTATAGAAGTTGAGCCGGGCCTGGACACACACGACTTCCTCAGGCGCGGACCTGAGCGCTGCGACAGCCTTCCTCAACTGATCCGGCTCAGGTTGGTCCTCCGCGTCGTACACCACGACAAACTCACCGGCCGCATGCTGGAGCCCGATATTGAGTGCCCGCGGCTTGGTCCGGATCTCGCCAGGGGCCATGAGTACTGGGCGAATGTTCACGGGAAGCGGATAGGCCGCCACAGCGTTTACGGTTTCCTCGTCGTCAGTTTCGATCAGCAACAAGATCTGGAGACGGTCCGGGGGGTAGTCGATAGCCTCCAGCCGCTGGACTAGCGACGGGATCACCCGACCTTCGCGGTGAAGCGGCACCATCACTGTATAGATAGGGAGTTGGTCGTCCTCCGGAAGGATCGGCTCGCTAGCGATGTTTCCAGACGCACTCTCGCTTCTGACTAGGAGTCGGACCTTGTGCAGCCCGGTCAACAGATAGACGAAGGTGGTCGCGTCGAGGGCAGCTCTCAGGGCGTGATCCGGGGCCCGGTAGAGCCCGACGATGAACAAGGCAAGCAGCGACACGAGCACGCCGACTTGGACCGGGGTGATTACTTGCTTTGCACCGGAGGCAGCAGCGCCCCACGTCGACCAATCCTCCTCGGGCGCGTCGAAGGGAGCGTCTACCAAGATGAGATGCGTTTCGCCGGTCTCGCGGGTGATGGTCACGATTGCAATTAGGAGGGAACGAGCCTGGCTATCACCGTGTCCGTTGGGGCGTCTGGGCGGTAGAGAAGCTGCAACCCTTGCGCCGCCGCTGCGGGGATTTCGAACTCGATCAATCCCGTACGTGAAGTGTGCGGGTCGATAGGAAGGTAGAAGTCGTCGGAACTATTGTCTTGATAGGAAAACACATCACCCCCCCTTCCGATCAGTGAGAAGAACCTCGGCTCGTTGGTAATGGACGATTGCCCCTCATTCCTAATTGTGAGGCTGATATCGACGAATTCGGCCTGGTTACTCTTCTGCAAGCGCTTCGTGAAACTGACGATGGCTAGGCTTCGGTCCGGAAGAGCGATGGGCCCGCTCGCGTTGCTGCCGAGTATGGGACCTGTCCCGGGACTTCCACCGCTAGAAGTAGGGATGATCGCCGTCGGCGTCCCACCCAACCGCGCGGCACCATTCTGATCCTTGTGTTCGGGGCCGCTGGTGCAGGACGCCGACAGGGCAACGAATGCGCCGAGCAGCACGAGCGTTGCGACTCTTGTAGTGAGTTCCGCCATTTTTCAGCCTCTCAGACTGTGGCCGCCCTGAAGGCAGTGATCGTGGCTGATCCAGCTTGGGTCAGGAAGCGCATCCCGCAGAAACCAGATGTGAATGTGGTGTCGTTCGCAGTAGCCATCCATCCGGCTGGTTCGGTTCCCGTGGACGGCCAGACATTGGCCTCCAGCGTCGAGCCGACGGCCTCGAAGTGAATGGTGTAGGCCGTGCCCGCTCTCGCCGCGAATGGCACACTTGTGAGAATCGTGGTTGTTCCTGCGACCTTCTTCTGGATGATCAGGTTGGAGCCGTCGATATAGGCCTTGTACCAGTTGTTACCGTCCGTCCAGCGAAGCACATCACCAAAGTTGCTGCTCGAGAACGCGCTCATCGACCCGGTCGCGAACACCTGCGCGTTGGTGACGGATGGCCCGAGAACAGCGCTGTAGGTGGCGAAGCTCGTGTTGGATACGACGCCAGCCCCATTTGCAACCGAGAACACGTTGAGGTTGTTGGCATCACCACCCCACTTCTGACCATCCGACGCGGTACCCCAGAAGGTCTGATTGCTCCGGCTGAAGTTGTCCATCGCGATCGTGGATCCAGAGCCGGGGAGTGTCGTAGTGGTGGTTGTCGTGGTCGACGGAACGGTGGTGGACGTGGTCGACGTGGTTGTGGACGGGATGGTCGTAGACGTCGTAGAGGTAGTCGATGTCGTAGAGGTAGTCGATGTCGTAGAGGTGGTCGATGTCGTAGAGGTGGTCGTGGTGGTCGGAGGTGGCCCGGAGCTGCTCAGGTTGTAAGCCTGGAATGAAGTGATTGTGGCGGCCCCGGATTGGGTGAGGAAGCGCATGCCGCAGGTCCCGGAGGTAAAGGTGGTGTCGTTCGCTGTCAGCATCCATCCGGCTGGTTCTGCGCCGGATGATGGCCAAACGTTGGCGGAAAGGGTCGAACCCAACGCCCTGAAGTGAATGGTGTACGAAGTGGCAGCGTTCGCGCTGAACGGCATGGTGGCAATGATCGATGTCGTTCCACCCACCTTCTTTTGGAGAATGAAGCTGGAGCCGTCGATATACGCCTTGTACCAGTTGTTGCCATCGGTCCACCTGAGAACGTCACCAAAGTTGGCATTTGAAAACGCACTCATAGATCCCGTTGCGAAATCCTCCGCGTCGGTGGCGGAAGGTCCAAGGACCGCGCTATAGGTGGCAAAGCTACTGGAAACCATACCTGTGTTGTTTGAAATCGAGAACAAGTTGAGGCCATTGGCATCGCCTCCCCAGACATGGCCGTCTGAAGCGGTTCCCCAGAAGGTCTGGTTGGATCGTCGAAAGTTGTCACTCGCCAGGAGTGGGGGTCCCGACGGCAATGTCGTAGTCGTGGTCGTCGGAGCCACCGTCGTCGAGGTAGTCGACGTAGTCGTGGTCGTCGGAGCCACCGTCGTCGAAGTAGTCGACGTAGTCGTGGTCGTCTGAGGCACCGTCGTCGATGTCGTGCTAGTCGACGTAGTCGTGGTCGTCTGAGGAACCGTCGTCGAGGTAGTCGACGTAGTCGTGGTCGTCTGAGGCACCGTCGTCGAAGTAGTCGTCGTAGTCGTGGTCGTCTGAGCCACCGTCGTCGATGTCGTGCTAGTCGACGTAGTAGGTGAACTGGTTGTCGTGGTCGTAGATCCCGACTGGACCGCCTCGACGATGGCGTTGTTGAACTCTTCGTCGAACCAAATTCGGTTCTGGGAGTCGACGTTCAGACCGTCATGCGGATGTCCGCCGTTCGGACTGGTGAAGACGTTGAAAGCAGAGCTGCTAGGAGTGAACGATCCGAACGTATTCTGAAGAGAGTCGTCGAACCAGATAAGACCGTTTGCGTCCACAGCAATCCCGGACGTGTGCGTGCCGCAATTGGAGCAGGTGCGTGAATAGCTGAACTCGGTAACGCCTTTGTTGGTGCCTGGTTGGGCCTGAGACAGGTCCAGGGTTCCGATCTCTCCTACGAACCCTTCGGACCACCAGGGGTTACCGTTCGGGCCGATGGTTATCAGGTGAGGAGTCAACCCAGATGTATTGCCGTTGCGAATCTTGTACTCCGTCAGCGTCCCAGCCGTGGTGTACTCAGCGATCAGGGCCACAGAGCTGTTGTTTTCCGTAAACCAGACGTTGTCTGAGCTGTCGACCGTGATCCCATACGGCTGGCTGTTCGTGGCCGGGGTAGCGACTTCGTTGAATGTCTGAGTACTGGGATCGAAGGAGCCGATCTTGTTGCCGTAATGCTCCGTGAACCAGACCTTGCCGTGGGAATCAATAGCTAGGTCCCAGGGTCCTGATCCTGAAGTTGGGACCGCCCATTGTGACACCTGAGTCGTCGATGGGTTGTACCTGCCGATGCTGTTGCTCATCGGCATCGCGAACCAAACGGCGCCCGACGAGTCGACTTGCACGAACAACGGCTGCCCATAACCCGTGGGAAGGTCGACAGTTGTGGTCCAGGACCCGGTGGCCGGATCGAAAAGTCCGAGCTTCCCAGGAAAGGTGCTGGAACAAGTGGGTGATGGATCACACTGGGGCATCGCGACCCAGACGCGGCCGGCGTTGTCGAATGCAGTTCCCCAAGGATCGCTGTAGGGCGTCGGAAAACTGCTGGTGCTCGTGATGCTCGACGCTCGAGCCGAGGGGGACCAGACGCCGGCTATCCAGGCGAATACGAACACGACTCCGGCAACTACAAGTATTCGCTTCCCGACTGCCCCTGATGCCGCGACCGTCCGCCTTCGGGACCTCATCTCCTAAACAGAGAAGGGTGGTCGCTTCCCGATACGTGATTCTCAATCAATTTGGTGCCAAATTGGTATTGGCGATACGGAGGGGCGTCGCAGACCGCCGCTGGGTCGGGTCAGTCAGCCACCGCGACCCGAGGGACCGTCCTCGGCGGGCGCTCAGAAGTGGATTCGAGGTACCAGGCCATCGTTCGGCCAACACCCGTAACAAGGTCAGTTTTCGCACGGAAGTTCAGGATCTCGAAAGCCTTCTCCACGTCGTAAACACGGCTGTGAGTAAGGAAGTCGAGCCGGTCCCGGGTCAGGGGCGCCCGCTGCCGGAGCCTGGCAGGCAGAGCATCGAACGTCAGAGCCGCTACCCAGGCTAGGGCCAGCGGTATACGGCCCACAGGCAGGAAGGTTCCACCGGCCCTGGCGATCGTGTCTGCGAGCTGGGCAAGCGACACGACTTCTTGGCCAGCCACGTTGAGGCACTCGCCGACCGCCTTGGATTCCGAGGCGCAGCGTACGAACGCGTGGGTCATGTCATCGATGTAGATAGGGTGCAGCCACACCTCTCGTCGTCCGATTGGCCGGAACTGCCGGCGCAGGATGGCATCGTAGAATTTCAGGAGGTGCCAGTCCCCAGGACCGTACACGAGGCCAGGACGGACGATTACCCCCGGAAGACCAAGCTGGATCGCCGCGCGCACCGCGAGCTCAGCTTCGGACTTCGTTGCCTCATAGACGTTGCTGGGCCGCATCGGTGCCTCTTCGTCCGCAGGCTTGTCTCCGGTAGGCCCGAGCACTCCAGTCGTGCTGCAGTGCACGAAGCGCCTGAGACTCGATACCTGCCTGGCGCACTCCAGCAGAAGCTGGGTTCCCTCGACATGTGTACACCGGTACTGCTCAGGTGGCTCACCTGGCTCGAGAAGCTTCCCCGCGAGGTGGTAGACGCAACTTACGCCGTCCAGCCCGGCTTCGAGAGCCGAGCGATCTGCGACGTCGCCGAGAATTGGCTCGGCGCCGAGACGCCATTGCTCCTCCGCCTGTTTCGCCCGTCGAACAAGCACCCGGACCCTAACCCCTCTGGCGACCAGTTCTCGCACGAGCGCAGACCCGAGGAATCCCGCGCCGCCTGTTACTAGGACGGTACCGCTGGTTCCACTTTCAGCTTGCGGGAGCGGGCTCTGCTGACTCACTGAGGCCTTCGACACTCGAGATCGGGCGCTTGCCGAGGAAGGCGACGGCCTTCGAACGCCCGACTTCTCCCGCCACCCGGGCGAGGGTTGGCACGTGGGTGAGCATGTTGGTGTAGGCGGCGTTTGCTAGTGGGCAATAACACTCGCCAGCCTTGATGCTCCGGCGCAACTCCTGCGCTTTCCCGGTGCGCCATACTGTACCGAAGTCGTAGTTATGCTCGCGCAGGTTCCCCATGGACTGTGCCCTGATGCAACACGTCCATACATCACCGTTGGGCGCGATCTGAGCAGAAGCAACACCCGCCATGCACGGAATGATCTGCTTCTGCTCTCGAAGGGTCCGCTTGACTATCTCGTAGTACCGGCGCCGGAAAGCCTGCGTCACCTCGGCCACGCCGAGCAGGCGTTGCCCTCGCAAACTGTCGAGAAGAACGTCGATGGCAACCTCGTACCTCTCCGCTGTGGGGGTTATTCCGAGCCCGACCGTGTCGAGCTCAACGCGCTCCTCGGCGATCTCGGTTATGTACTGATCCGGCTTCAACTCCTTCTGAACAAACTCGCACAGCTCCGGAAATGAGTCGATATTGAAGTTGGAGAGGACCGTGTGGATTCCCAAGGTCAGGTTGCTGTACTTGCTCTTCAATTCCTTGAACTGCTGGTATGTGCTCATCGCGCGTCGCCAGTTGTTCGGGACGCCACGAATTTCGTCGTGCTTCTCGCCGTAGCCATCGATCGACAGGTTCACGACTACTTCCGACTCGGGTGCCACTTGCAGAACTCGCTCGATCCGACCGGGAATGACCCGGTCGAGAATGCCGTTCGTCGGAATGTTGATTATCCCCGGCCGGCAGTGCCGGTATGCACTCTCGACCATTTCGGGTAGGTCAGGTCGCCAGGTCGGCTCTCCCCCGCTGAAGGTGAACCAGTAAGGAGCCTTACCAAGCGACTGAAAGACCAGATCCCACTCGTTGAGGGTCAGATCATCGTTAGGCAGTTGCCACACGTTGCAGGTCTTGCAGCGCGAGTTGCACTTGTAGCTGACGCTTACCGTTATGTTCACAGGCAGCGTCGTAACCCGTCCGCTCATGTACGAGGCTTTGAGGGCCGGTATCTGGCCGAGCACTTCTGTCATCCCCACGACGATCGGACCTCCTCGGACGTGCGATCCAAGTGGGAGAGCCGAGAACTTGCAGTTAGGTCGACCACAACGTCGCCACAGGGCTCATTCGAATCATCGCGGGTGGCCGGTAACCTTCCTGTACTTCGCACGGCGCTTACTTGCTCAGCTATGTTCGTCTTCGTGGTGCTGACCGTTTCCCAAATGTGATGCGGTCGGTGCCGGCGGAAGTCGTAATAGCCCAGCCCCCTAGCCGTTCCCTCGAGGGCCACCGCGCCTAGGGTCCAGATAACCGACCGAAGACCGATTTGAACGATGCGCCACACGCTCATGGTGGAGGCGACATAGCCGTCCTGCTTGGCGATTTCATGATGCCCGGCCGCGATCCTCCGTCGCTGCCTAAGGAAATCGGCAACCGTCGTCGGTCCCTTGTTGTAAACGAAGGCTCGCGTTTCGTACACCAGCCGATACCCGAGTTCGTTAATGGCGACTTCGATAGAGATCTCGTCGACTGCAGTATCTGAAGGGATGCCAGTGATGACGTTCCGGAATGCGACGATCTCCCCTAGTTTCGGTGTCCGCCGGGCAATCCGGTCGTGAAGCCGCCACAGAAGGTGAACCGAGTGGCCAATGAAAGTCTCGTCGTCATTGACCGGAACCGGGTGGCCACCCACCATTCCGACCGTGGGGTCCTTGAAGTGCTGGAGCAGCTCGCCGACGGACCCGTAAGCTACCACGGTGTCAGCGCCGACCATGAGAAGAATCGGGGACCGGGCAGCCTCGATGAAGAGGTTGATCGCCGAAGCCTTGCCCGCCCGCTCCTCCTGAACGATCAGTTGGATCCGGGGGTCAACAGCCGCGAGCCCCGCGACGATTTCGACGGTCGAGTCGGTGCAGCCGCTGGCGACCACAATCAGCTCGGCGACCTTCCCACACGAGACCTGCTGATTGAGCACGCTAGTGATTGCTTCGGCGATGTTGGCTTCCTCGTTGTACGCCATGATGCCGACGCTGCACGAGAGCAACGCGTCGTCGGAAGACCGCTCCCGGCCCTTTGTTCTCCGTGGCGCCGACGCGGTTGAAGCCAACTTTTCTCGCGACCGCGCGCCACTGGCGGCGAATTCGCCCCCGAATCGGCGCCGTTTGCCATCTAGCAGGTCAGCTTTCACAGTTGCCGTTACAGAGCACGACCCGTCTTGATAGATACAAATTGTCCCTACACGTATCAGGCCGGTCGGCCCTAGCCTCTTTTCTGATGATCGCCACGACAGGCACCATCAACCTGTCATGGGGAGCAGGGACAACAACACAGCGTCCTAGACCGCCAAAGGGCGATCTCCGAAGGGGAAAGAATATGAAGTGTCCGCGCTGCGATGAGGAAACCCCTGACGACGGGCTGAACTGCACGGCATGCCACATCAATCTGTACTGGGCGAAGTACCACTACCAGGCACTTTCCGAGCTCCGGGCGGGGCAAGGGCTGGGCAGCTCCGCTGCTGCCGTTCCGTCCTTCCTGGTGAGGGCGCATGACGACGCCGTCGCCGAAAGAGAACGGCACCCCGACGCGGTGGCGCTAAAAGTCCGGACCTTCCGCCGCCGGGTCGGCGAAGGACGGCCGTAACCCTATTCCAACTCCAGCACGCGGGACTATCAACGGTGGCTCTCTGGCCATCCTGACGATGTGGGCTGGCAGACCGGCCCAGCGCACGCCTTGAACCAGGCGGGCGTTTCGGCCTGTGCCGGATCGGTGAAATTGCCTTGGCCTGGGACAAGGGCCGTTCTCCAGAGGAAGTAATGCCCCCTGCCATATGTGTTCTTGAAAGGAACCACAGCCACAAGGTCGTAGTTCCTCGATTCAGCCATCTTCTCGGCCAAGAAGAAGGCCTGCTGTGGGAAGTAGACGAAGCTCAGCTCGACCAGATCGTAGTAACCGGTCTGAACGCCCTTGATCAGAGCGTCTCGTCCAAAGTACTCGACGTGCGACTCGTCGAAGTAATACGGGTAGTAGAAGCTGTTCCACTGCCACTCTTGCGTCACGTCCCGGGCGTCGAAACGGGCGACCTCGATGTCCTCAGCGAGTATGCGCCCGGTACCGTCCCGGAGCTGGGTATGTAGCGAGTAACCCAATCCCGATGTGTTGGCCCACTCCCCATACAGGGAGTGGGCCTGCTGGAGTCCGAGCGCGGCGATAACAGCGACGACCGCGATGCCGGCAACCCATTGCGGTCGCCGAGTCTGCAGGGCGTGTCGTGCGTCAACGGAAAGCCAGTCCAGGCTCACCCCAGCCAAGGGCGCGGCGAAGAACAGGCCGTATGCCAGGTGCTTCTCGAAAGACACCGGCTCGGACATGTAGATGTGGTAAGCGGGAGTAAGGAGAGACGTGCCAAGCAGACCCAGGCCGAGGAATCGGAGCCTTCTCTGGCTGAACAGCACGATTCCGCCGAAAATTGCCATCGCATAAAGGGGGCCCACGAGTCCCAAGCCGTGAGTGAAGAGGTGGAGCCGATTACCCGGGTTGCTGATGGAGCGATTGGTAGTGCTCCCTTTGATCGCGTGAAAAGCGGCATGGTCAACCGCGAAGTAGGCGACCCCCATCGCTACCGCTAGCGAGAACACGGCAGCGAGGGTCCTAGCTACCACTCGCTTCCAACCACCAGTCTTCCAGCTGTAGATCACCATTAGCCCGAGTACGGGTGGAGCAAACAGCAACCCGGCGTACTTAGTCAGTACCCCGAGCACAAAAATAGGTCCTAGCAGAAGGACCAGGAATGGGCGCTCCGAACTTGCCCCGTTGATGGCGACGAGAGTCCCGAGCGCAATGAACAGCAGGCACAGCGCGTCAAAGGTTGCCAGCCGCCCGACGAAGAGAACTACTCCCGAGAACGCATAGGTCGCCGAGGCGAATAAGGCTGCCGAACGCTGAAATAGCCTCGCCGTGACGTGGTAGACGATCGCAGTGACACCCAACATGCAGCCGAGGCTGAACAGGCGGGCCAGGCCCAGTCCACCGATGCGATCCAGAGACCCCCCGATGACCGGATATATGAGCGGGTACCCCGAGAAGTACTTGGCGTAGTGGTCTAGAGGCGCCGGACCTCCCAGCCAGTGACCGACGATCGTCCGCCCGGCGTATAAATACAGAGCCTCGTCCTGGAAGGCGGTGTTGTGCAATAGAGCGACCGAGACCAACGCCTGGACGGCCATCACCATTGCCAAGGGCCAACGGGCAAGCGCACCGATCGCACGGCTCGTCGTCGTTGGAGCGATTTCGGCGGGGAGGAAGGTCGCGGCCATCGACACCTAACCCAGGCCCGGTTGGCGTTGGCTGAACACGATTGGAACGGATCCCCGACCGTTGATGATCGTCAAATCGTGGACCCTCCATCCCCACCTCAGTTGGGGAACCTCACAGCCGTCGTGTACTGAGCACTGGTCGAACTCTCCGCCGACTTCGAGGCCTAGAACAGAGTGATCCAACAGACTCTGACCAAGGTAAGTGCTTGCCGCGGCAACGAAGTCGCGAAGGCCGAGGACTAACCGGCCGCTATCCGACTGAGCTGGAGAATCAAGGAAGAATGCAACTGGGGTCGCCGCAGTTCCTCCCTTGATGCGGCAAACGTGCCAGGTCGATCGGACTGCCTTCCCGTTGACAGTAAGGACAGTCGAAAATGGCACAGGGGCGGTTCCGCCGGAGCAAGTTGCGATTGCGTGTTGATACAGAATGACGATCAGCTCGACGTCGCCAGCAACTGGGGGCCGGCCTGGGCGCGCAGCTTGTTCCAGCCAGATGTCATAGATGAAGTCCCGCGGCAAGGTGGGGGGGAAGGCCTTCCCGAGCGCGTAGTCGAGCGACAGGCGTAGATCGTTGCTGTCGCCCAGGAGTTCGGATACGCGCACTGGGAACGGGCGAGTTGGGCAGGTACCGCAGAACGAGACATCGTTCAAGTTGTATCCATAAGCTACTTCGGGATAGCCGGCCGGTCCGTAGTTGGTCGCCTTGAGGTCGCCAAGCGCGAGGTCATTGGTCACTCCGGTCGGGCCGGAGCACTGGCGGATCGACCCGGCTGACTTCCAGGTGTTGTAGAGGTTGGCTTGAACAACGCCGTTCTGAAGTGGAAACTGCCCGCCAACGCCAGCTGGTCGAGTCGCAGAGTTACAACCGTACAGAGGAGCTGTTACTGCGACGACCGCGAATTGCGGCTTCTCGCCGACCCACGTCCCGTTGTCAGCGATCACCGAGGCTCCGAACCGATAGGTTCCAACCTCGGTTGGCTCAGTGGCGCCACCATACCCTCCGCCGTACGTAACGATGAAAGTTGAAGACGGGAGAAGGCGAATTCCTTTCACGTTGATGGTCCGCCCCTCGATGGTCACAGATCCCGTAGATGCCATTACTCGTCCCGGGGCCAGTACCTCGGTACTCGGGGCCGACCAACCGACCGGGACATCGATGCCGACGGTTCCGCTGTCAACCCCTGCTTTACCCGCTCGGACCGAAAAGCTCAGAGTCGTCCAAGCCCCCGCTGGCACGTGACCTGGCTCGACGGAAACGACTCCGGGGCGCGGCCTCGGGCTAGCCCCAGGATCCGCGAGGCCTCCAGCCCGCGCCGTAGCCGCCAAAACCTCCAGGATCACGGCAGCCGCCAAGAAGAAACGGAGCGTGCGCGTTCGGTCATAGACCGCGCGATGCCGGGGCCGGTACGCAACCACGAGCTATCCCACCCTGGCCGACGACTGGGGCGCAACTTCACCTCGGTTTGCTCCATGTCCGAGGTCGACCAGGTCGTTACGCCACGTCATCAGCGACGAGGGATCCGATCCAACCGACCATTCCTTCACCTGCTGCGCCGTCGGCGCCAACTCCGGACCACCTTCGTGGTACAAGACTACATAGACGTTCGGGGTGCTCCTGATCGCGCGTCCGAGACCGGCTAGCCACGCTGATTTCTCCACCGAGGGCCCATTCACGCTCACGTCAAGGAAGAACGGCTTCGTGGGGTAGCGACTCTGAAGATCATGCAGAACGACGTTGGGATTGCCCCACACTGTCCCCGGATAGTTGATGAAGTTCTGGAGCACAGCATCGACAGAAGCGAGCGGCGGAGCGAACTCCTGATCGTGGAGCGGATCGGCCGGTGCCCAAACCCACGCGACGTTCCTAGCTCCGTGGCTGCGAAAAACCGATCTCACGTGCAGCCAGGCCTTTGGCACGTCCTCGGGGATCCCGCCGTTCGCCACCCCGGACGACACCGACCAGTTACGGTCAACATGGGTAAGGATCGTCAGGAAGACGGGCTTTCCGTAGTCGCGAATCTCCGTCGCCCACCGTCCTACGGCGCCATCATCTACGCCGTTTATGATCGCAGGCAGGCTCGCAGAGAGCGGAACGGCGCCGCCGCGCCCAAACTCGCCGAACTGCAGCGTTATCCATGGTTGCCCCCCGTCTGCAGCAACTTCTTCGGCCCATCGACCCGGGAAGTGATCCGATAAATCCAAGGTTCTCCCTACAACGGCAGCCGTGCCTCCCAAGTCTTCGGCGACCAACTGCCTTTCGATGCTCAACAACTGCGCTGGGATTGACACCCCGGCGTACGGAGCGCCCGGATGTCCAACCCCGATTGCGAATTGTTTGGAGGCCTCTGGAGCGAACAGCCCGGCCGATTTCAGTTGCCCCGCTAGCAGAAGAGGGACAGCCAAGAGTGCTGCCGCACCGAGGTTCCATACGGGCCGAAGCCCAACGGGCCGATGTTCGAGCCGAGACGGGTACGGAGTTGTCGAGCTCGTTTCGCTGATCTGAGGACCCTGTGACTGAGCTCGTTGGGTGCGAAGGTCACTTATGGCCAGCCACAAGAACGCACTCAGCATCAGCAAGGTATAGACGACCCACCACAGGCTGATAAACATCGACGCGTGCTGTCGGGCGCCCACCTGGGTGGCCCAGACGATCGTGCCAAGGCACGCCAAGGCGCACAGGATGTAGGTACGCAGGTACCTGAGAGACTGCTTGGCGTGTCGCCGCTTGGCGGTTACGGCAAATGACGCCCTCCGCCCGCTGGCAACCGTGATGAAGCTCGCAACGAGTGTAGGAAAGCTTCCGAAACCCATCACGATTCCCCTGAGGCCCGTGACGCCCCGCGCGGAGTACCAGAGAGCGGAATAGCTGAGAATCCCGTATGGCACGAAATGCGAGAGGTACTGACCGAGACTGGCACTGCGGACCGCGGGCACGCCGGTCGCTATGAATATCATCGGGCAGACGAGGTACACGACGTCTCTGATCCCGCTTAGATAGTGCGTACACGCAAGGAAGTACTGGACTCGCTGTATTCCTCGCAGTCCACCTCGTTTAGGCAAGAAGATGTCCCGCCAGTTAGTTCTCAGAACACCGAGCGTTCCGACAGCCCAGCGTCGCTGCTGCTTGAGATATGACGGAAGATCGAGAGGTCCAAGTCCCGTGGCGAGCACCTCGGTCAAGTAAATGCCCTGCCACCGCGCGTGCAAGGCTATCGACGCCGCGAAGTCCTCCGTCACCGAGTTCTGTGGTAATCCGCCAATCTCGTCGAGGGCGGCCGCTCGGATTACAACATTGGTACCGCAAATGAAGGCGGAGTTGTGCGCCGCCTTGCCTGGGCAAAGCAAGTTGTAGAACAACGATTGCTGGTCGTCCGCCCAACGCGACACGGGATTCGTCCGGTTGGCGTAGTACTGACCCGTCTGAACCCAACCCACTTTCGGATCCGCGAAGGACGGAACTGTCCTCAGAAGAAAGTTGGAGCTAGGAACCTGGTCAGCGTCAAATATGACGAGGAGAGCCTTGCGGGTGATCCTGAAGCATCGACGAGCGTGTTCGATGTTTCCGGCTTTAGCGCCCCCGGAGTGGCGTCTGCTCACGCACGCTGCCCCGAGGCTCCGAGCCATGGACTCGACTTCTTTCCAATCGGAGTAACCGGCGGCTCGACCGTCGTTGCAGACGATCACTCTCACGCGTGCGTTCGGATGTTGAGCGACATAACGCTCGCGTGCGACGAGACACGCCTGAACCGTCGGCCGCAATACCTCCGGGCCTTCATTGAGAGTTGGGACGAGGATGAAGATCGGGAATTGCGTCGGGTCGTCCAGTTGTCGCGTCTTGGGTGCCTCCCAAGGCCACAGAGTGACCTGAAAGCCAAGCACGTGGATTGCTCCCAGCGTCTCTGCTCCCAGAAGTGGTATCGCGATCCACCAGCCGCTCCAGTTGGTCACGACGAACCGCCAACTCACATAGTCGATCCCACCGACCACCACTCCGAGCGCGAGCACCATCCGGACGGTCTCGTCGCGATTGGCCTTGTTCACGAGCATGAAGCCCAGGCCGATAGCCAGTACGCACGGGATGAGGAACGGACCGGGGTGGGCGTACGCGATCCATCCCCCAGCCACGACGAGGACCCCAACCGACGCCATGGAATTGAACCTTTCGAGGAACCGAACGACGCCTGGATGCCGCCGCACCTCCTCGGTATCGGGCTCGGCGTCCCCGACGTCCTCGGCGCCCGCCGCGTCCCGGGAATCCACGGAGTCCCCGGTGTCCGCGGAGTCCAATCGTCGATCCAGGGCAGCGGCTGAGTCGTCAAGATCCATCCCCAGAGTGACGACCGATCTTTCGTCTCCGAGGCTCTCGCCTCGGGGGTCGACCGTTGCTGACTGAGGTAACTCCGGAGGCTTGAGGCTGTCCCAACTCTCCCACGTGTCCCACCCTGGAGCGTGCAGAGTTGGGAACGGCCGAAGCGACGGAAGCGAAATGAGCTTCGACTCTGACCGACCCTCACTCGGCACGAAATCCCTCACAGGTCCCGGTGGACTAGATGGGACCCGAATCTCCTCAGGCTCGACAGCGTGCGGACGGACGTCGGGCACCAGGGTCAGGGCGAGGAAGTTCAGACAAGCCATCGCCAAGAACACGAGAACATTCCTGTGCAGCAAGGTGGCGGCGATCACCGTGTTGAGCGCCAGGAGCGCTGCTACGGTCACCCTCAGCGAGTCGGGCGCTCCGCTCCACCAACCGAGCATCTTGGCAATGAGCCCTCCACCGCGCCGGAGCCGTTGGCTCCTCGCTGTGACCGTCTGTCCGATCCTTTGATGGACGAACGCAAAGGGACCCCAGTGGCGCACGCGGCGATTTCGACTGACCACAACACTGACAAGTCCTAGAGCGAGAAACGGCTCCCAGGGCCTGGGCCTCTCCAAGAAGAGCCACAGCACCGCAGCGAACACGCTGAGTACCAGCAGTCTGGAGACGCGTGCGGCGGGCTCCGGTCCGAGCCAGCCGCGGACGTCCCTCACCCCCGTTTCCTGACCGTTAGGCGAGTTTTCGAGTTCGAGGCCGTGCTCCTCGAGGCTGAGGCAATAGTCCGCGGAGGCGGACTCAGCCGGAGGACGCTCAGTCTCGATACTCACGGCCCTCCCTCCCTGGCCTCCCCCAACCCCGTCAAAGCTTCCATATCAGGCGTGCGCTACTTGAAGCGGTCCGACGGGTCGCCGGAACCTAATGACGGTTGCGACGCGTAGACGGAAGATGTGTACGAGGAAGCGCATACCCTCACGGAAAGTCGCCTTGCTCGTTCCGCCGAACCGTGGCGCAAAGTCAAACCCGATTTCTCCGACCCGCAGATACTTGGTTCGCAAGATGACCTCGAGCAGGATCTTGTAGCCGATCGGCCGAAGTCGTTCGATGTCGACGGCAGCGATCCGAAAGGAGAAGAAGCCGCTCATCGGATCCGACACCGCTCGGAGCCGCCTCGGGAACATCACCCGCGCCAAGTCCGTAACCGCGCGGGAAACGGTTCTTCGAGTTTGATTGCTCAGCCCACCGGCCTGTCCTCCATCGGAGTACCGGCTGGCGACAATTAAATCAAACGCCTGAACGTTGAGAGCCTCGACCAATAGTGGAACACACTCTGGTGGGTGTTGGAGGTCGCCGTCCATCACGACGGCAAATTCTCCAGAAGCCACCCGCAACCCAGCAACGACGGCCCCGCCCAAACCGCCCGTTCGCTCTCCGGGAGGTCGATGGACGCAAATGACGGGCACCACCGCAGTGTCAGATACCTTCTCGATGATCGAGGGCGTGTGATCGCTGCTGTCGTCGGCGAAGATGATCTCCGCGGAGATACCGCTTAGTGCGGCGACTAAACGCTCCACTAGAGGCTCGACGCACTCTGCCTCGTCCTTGGTGGGAACTATGACGCTAACTTCTGGTTTCAGATCGCCCATCTAACGTGCCCCTTGCTGAGTCTTACGGTGCTGTCAGTTGTCTGTCGTTGTAATAACGGGCGGTTCATTTCTCCGCCTCGCCCTTGCTGTCCGATCCGATCGCGAGCGCGGCGGGGATTCTCAAACCGACTATCTTCAGGGCGATCAGCCCACTGGTCGTCATGAGAAGGCCCGTCCAAGGGTGCGAGAACAGGAACATGGCACCGACGGCCGACCGGCGAACACCGAATACACCGGAGAACACCAACAATCCGACGACCTCATTCGTGCCTACGTGCCCGGGCGGTGTCGGGAGGATGTACGCGAGGTTGTAGAAGGTGTACCCGTAGAAGGCGACCCCGATAGGGATGGTGGTACCTACTGCCCGGAACGCCAGATAGCAAAAGAGCGCATCGAGGCAGGCGGCGACCGCGGTGTACATCGAGGCGATAAGCATGAGACGCGGCTGGCGAACCAGCCGCAACATCGTGTCGACGAACTGGGCGACGAACGGATTGACACGCTCGGACAGACGTCGGGGGAGCATGATGACCACGGCCCTGGAAATCCAGGCGAGCGCTCGATCCCTTCTCCAGGCGGCGAAGGTGAGCACGAAGATCAGGCCGACGAACCCAACCGAGGCCATGAGCAACATGAACCACAGAGCACCGCTCAGCTGGAGATGAGCAAAAGGCACCACCATGAGGAGCGCTACTCCCGGTAGCAGATCCATCGCCTTGTCCATGCTCACCGTCCCGAGCGACCGGCTCACAGGGATGCCGTTTGTTTGCCGGAGGATGGCGGTCTTGGCTAGCTCGCCGCCCTGGATTGGCAACGCCCAGTTCAGGAAGACCGCTACGAGATAGATCGACACGACTCTGTGAACTGGTACCTCATCCGGCGCGAGGAACCGACGCCAGCGGAGCGCGCGTACTGCGTACGCGCTGAGGAACACCAGCCCGCTGAGCAGCGCAACCCACGGGTTGAGATGCTCAACCCGGCGCAGGGCCGCACCGAGGTTGATGAACCTCAGGAAGACCAGCACGAGAGCAGCACCGATTAGAAGCCCGACGGTCATCCGGATGACGAGCCTGCGCCGGCCCGATGCTCGAGCAGGAACGACCTCCAGACGGGTCAAGTCGACGACTGTGG
Source organism: Acidimicrobiales bacterium (assembly GCA_036378675.1). NCBI lineage: Bacteria > Bacillati > Actinomycetota > Acidimicrobiia > Acidimicrobiales > Acidimicrobiales bacterium. Next base: position 21,845 of record DASUWA010000058.1, on the reverse strand, counting down.
CGCCGGTCGCGACGTCCGAGCCCGGTGTCACAGGTGGGGCAGGAAGGTACACGACCTAGTCCGATGGGGGGCCTGCGCCCCCTGCGACCGGCGGCACGGCTCCGGTCGAACCGTCGCTGGCCAGTTGGGCGATCGTCGAGGGCTTGAAGAGCTTGAAGATCCGCTTCGCGGCATCCACAAGATGACCCGGGACTACATCGAAAGGCCTGATGGGACTGCTTCGATGGCGCGCCCCGCGCCACGGGGTAACCCGGCAAGTCATCGGGAATGAGAGCGGTTACACAGCCCCCTGATACATCTCATCGGCCCGGGTGCTTACGCCTCCGGGCCGCCCGGGCTACGTAGACGTCACGTCAACCCGGTCTGGCTCGTAAAGGCTTGGAGCGCAGATCACCGGCATGCTTCCCGTTTCCCAGCGGGCTTCCCGCTCCGTTAGTCCTGCCGGGGAGGTGGCCGTTCGTAACAGAAGGGTCAGGCTCAGCCAAGTCTCCGGCTGTCCAGTGACCGACGAGATCCCGGTAGAGTTTCGACTCGAGCACGAGCGACTCGTGCGTGCCCACAGCCGCCCGGACTCCGTCCATGACCAGGATTCGCTTGGCTCGACGGGCCGAGCTGATTCGATGAGCGACCACCACGACTGTCCCCCCGCGACGAGCAAAAGCGTTCTCGACTCGGGCTTCAGAGATCGGATCCAGGTGGCAGGTAGCTTCATCCAGGATGAACAGACGCGCCGGCGAGAGGTACGCACGAGCGAGGGTGACAAGCTGACGTTCGCCAGCTGACAGCGCCCGCGGGGCGAGCTCAGCCCGGTAGCCGCCCACCCTCTCAACTAGAGGTGTCATCCCAACGGCTGCCGCCGCGGCTTCCACCTCCGATTCACCCGCGTCGGGGCGCAGATAGACGAGATTATCCCAGAGGGTCCCTACGAAGACATACGCCTCCTGGGGTATCAACGACCGAGTGCTGGTCAGGACGACGTGGTCGAGCTCGCTGACAGGTTTCCCGCCGATTGTTATCCGGCCGGCTTGCGGCTCCAGGAGCCCGGCCATCAAGTTTGCGAGGGTCGATTTTCCCACCCCGCTGGGGCCGACGACGGCTAGATGATCGCCTGGCGGAATGTTGAGGTTGAGACCGTGGATCACTGGCTCGGGCCCGTACCCGAAGGAGACGTCGCTTAGCGTCACGCCTGGAACTTCGGCGCTCGATACTCTCGCACTGCCGTTCCCCTGATCCGGCTCCCCCGAGACCGCAGACCGGCGCGAGCCGTCGCCGCCCCGGCTAGCAGATACGCCAGCGTCCGTGCCGATAGCCTCCACGATTCGCTCCAGGGTGACGAGCAGCCATAGGCCGTTGCTTCCCACGCCGCGAATCAGCGCCTCGAGCGCTGGCTGCACACCTCGGAGAACGTACGTCAACGCGCCAAGGATGACCCCGATGGTCGCTCCGTTGCTCCTTAGCCACGAGCCACCAGCGAGGATCAGGACGACCGGCAGCCACCCGCCAAGCGCAATCGCGCCCGTCTGGACCGCGGTGAACCGCGCCACCTGGACCGTAGCGATGGCCTGCCTGCGGATCTCCTCGTCCGCACGTGTCGACGCGATGTCCTCCGCGCCCGACGCAACAATGTCCCGCAGACCGTCCACGAACTCACCCGTAGCCTCCGCGATCCGCTCCTCGACGAGCAGGGACAAACGACGCTGCGACGCGGTCCGCTTTAGAGCCACAACGAAGACCACAAGTCCGCCGAGCAACGGTGGCAGAACGAAGACAAGCACCGCAGGCATGAGGCTGAACAATCCGAGCAGTGCGCTCACGGCCGACACTACGAACGCCTGCGCGACCATGAAGACACTGGCATAGGCCTCCCGCGCGATCTCGATGTGCCGGGTCAGGCGGGCGACGGACCCGGTGTCCGAGCGGGACCCGGATGCACAGTCCCGGAGCGCTCCGCGCACCGCTGTGGTGACTAACTCATCGCGAAACGGTTCAGTCAGAGACGCGAGGCGCTGGTAGGCGCGCCGCCTTCCCCACGCTCCGACCAGCAGCGATGCGGCGAGAGCAACCAGCCACAATAAGCCCACGCGGGTGCTGTGGGCGAGAAAGCCATGGTCGATTGCTTGAGCTACCAGACGACCCGATAGCAGGGCCGGAATGGCCTGGATCGCTGACCAGCCAATGAGCGACCGCACGATTGGCATCCGAGCCTTCATCGAGCCGGCGAGGAGGCTCCGAATTAGTGGCCGCGACGAGGAACTGCTCATTGCAACCATCCCGACCGGGGCGATGCACTGGCGAGGTCCGTGTCTTCGTCTTCGCTATTGAAGAGCGCTCGGTAGGCTCGATCGTGCCAGAGCTCATCATGCGGAGCGACCTCTTGGATGCGTCCCTTGTACATCCAGACCACGCAGTCTGCTCGTGCGGCGGTGGACGCCCTGTGCGCTATGACGATCCGGGTTCGGTCACGCAGCTCCGTAGTAAGCGTCGAAGTGACCTCGTGTTCGGTGACCGTGTCAAGGCTGGCTGCAACATCGTCCAGGATGATTAAACGGCCGGCGTGGGCGAATGCTCTCGCCAATCCCACTCGCTGAGCCTCCCCCCCGGACATGGGAGCCTCTACAAGCGGGGTTTCGTATCCTCGTGGAAAATGGCGAATAAACCCGTCCGCCCGTGCAGCCTGGGCAGCCGCTTGAACTTCTCGCTCCGTCGGCTCGAACACACCCAATCGGATCGCCGCGCTGACTGTGTCACCGATGAGAGAGGGCCTCTCGAAACCGTAGGTAACTACGCTTCTCAGAAGGTGACGAGAGAGCTCGGAAAGCGACACGCCGTCGAGCAATACGTCACCCTCGTCCGGATCGACCATCCTTCCGGCGACCGCACCCAGGAGTGATTTTCCCGAACCCGAGGCACCAACAACCGCAACGAGCGTGCCTCCCGGCAAGACCAGGTTGATGCGGTCAAGGAGAACCAGATCGCCAGATCGAACTGTGACGTCGCGAAACTCGAGCCGACCGAGTCCGCTCGGAAGGTTTTGCGTGCCGTAGTTGCGGGTCTCCGTGTCGAGAAGCTCGGAAACTCGCCGAGCCGCTGCTCTGTCTCGAGTGATCCGAGATAACGAGGAAGATGTATGTCCGAGTGTCGCTGCCAGCACAACGTATTGGCTGGCGGCCAGCAGTTCGCCGGGGGTGATCCGGCCGTTGCTGACCTCCACGCCGGCGACTGCAAGGACGGCGACCTCCAGCAAGGAGACGATGACGGCGTTCTGGGTCATCAAAGTGATCTGGCTCCGCCACAGAGCCATGCCGTGTCCGCGGAGCTCGGGCAGATTGCGCAGAACCCGTTCCGCTTCACGATCAGCGGTCCCGGCCGCGGCTATCGTCCGGGCCCCTGATAAGGCCTCCACCAGGGTGTTGGCAATTTTGGCCTGCGTCGTCAGATAGTCATGCGCGATCCCGGCTGCTCGACGGGCGAAAAGCCGGACTAACAGCATAAGAATCGGAAGTCCGATCACGAAGGTGACGCACAGCCAGGGGTCGATTATTCCGAGCGCCACTAACGCTCCTGCCGACGGGATCACGTTCGCTACTGCTCGCACAGCGTCGGGAGCGACTCGCCCGACGTCGGCCGAGTTACCGGTTAGACGGCTCCCAATGTCCCCAGCGCCGAACCGCTCGACCGCCTTCGGTCCCGCCGAAAGGACCTGTCGGAACACGGCTCGACGCAACCAGGCGGTCGAATGGGCGGTCGTCTCGCCGGTCGCCAGATCCTCGGCCGCGTCCAGGCAGACCATAACGACGGCCAGCACGCCTAGCCAGGTGAGCCAAGACTTTGAGGCTCGGCCGAGCAATGCGTCGGTCGCGAGCCCGATCACCGCGGGCAGCACAACGTAGGCAGCGGCGAGTAGCAAAGCGCTCACAGCGAGCACTGCAAGCCAGGGCCCGCTTTGGCGGGTGGCAAGCAGGAGCAGCCGGTTAGCGGCCTTATGGTCCGCCTCGGCGGTTGGATCCTTCGCCCTTGCTGAGTCGATGGCGGGCATGCCCGGCTCTGCTGCCTCCATTAGCGCCGCTTCGTGTGGAACGATGTCTGGTGGAACCCCCGGTTGTCCGACCCTCTCAGGGGGGCACCGGCTGGTTCTGTGTGGTGGCTGGGACAGCCGCGGCCCCAAGTAGCGGCTGTCCCAGCTGGTCAATTCGCTACTAGCAGAGAAGAAGGCTCAACGTGCTTGGCCCTTCTCCAGCGGAACCGCCCAGGAAGCAGCCCTTGCTCGCACCGCTGTTCCGAGCTCCTGCTCCGCTGGCCGGCGCCTTCTGCTTCATGCTCTGAAGGTCGAGAACCGACATCCGTTCACCTCCTTTCCTTGCTCATTCCGATCTTGGTGGCCTAATGCCGGGGTTGCAGCGACTCTCGAGGAATGGGAGCGACACCGCTTTGTCGTGCAGCGCGGCGCCGAGGGACAGCAGCACTCCAGCTGTGCCACTCCCCAAATCCATCGAGAGTCGGAGAAGTTGCTCACCTGGGAACGCCAGATGGCCCTTGTAGGAGAGCGCGTGCCACGCGAGCCGTCGGATCTGCCCCGCCACAACGGGATCGTCGCCGCCCTGGCCGGGTGCTTGCTTGCGGGCCAAATACAGGATCATTCCCGCCCGACCGTAGAAAAGGCCCGGCTCGATGTAGAACTGCGACTCCGCGGCTCCCCGGATACGGACGGCGGCGTCGACAAACTGTTCCTCCTGGCGGTGGATGAGATAGTCGTCAAGGACCATGCCGATCCCAACGCTGCCCTCCCCCAGGTAAGGCATCGAGCGCCAACCCTCGTCGACATTCATGGCACCGTCATCCCGGATGATGCAGCGACGCAGGTCTTGACCGATCGCGGTCCGAGCAAGGTCTAGGAAGGCCGCCTCACCTGTTCGCTCGAACAGCCTCAAGTAAAACAACGCCGGGCCTGATGATCCCCTCAAGAGACCTGCGAAACCCGACTCACCGCCACTGATCTCCGGAACAGCCGTCTCCGACCCAAGCCGCCCTGACAAGGTGTCGGCTATGGACAGCACCTCACCCCACAAGGAGCTGTCCTCTATCGCCGTCGAAAAGTGCATCAGGGCCAACCCGATGCCGGCGAGTCCACCATAGAGATCTATTCCCAACTGGGCCCATTTCCCGCGCAGGTCGAGCATGGAAAGCTCCAAAACTTTCAACGCTTCCTCGCGCCGCCCCAGACGATCGAGGACGAAGGCAACGCCGATCAGACCGTCGTAGAAACCGTACCGCGTGCCAGTCGATGGGGACAGTGCATGTCGCAAAAGCCACTGCTCGTGTTCCTCACGACGCTCCGCCCCGGTAACGGCTAACGCGTAGAGCACTCCGGAGGCCCCGTGGGCGATGTTGAGCCCACCTTCGGCAAACTGCTTCACGTCGCCCGGAAACAGACGATCGTCGCGTTCGGGGGTGGCGCTGGCGATTATCGCCCGAGCGGCGGATGCTCGGGATGACAACCAGCCGTCGCAGCTCGGGTCAACGGACCAGCAAGAAGGAGCTCTGGGTCGGCGGCCAGGTGCGATCGTCGCGACCGCCTTCGTCAGGAACTTCTTCGGGACGGGGAACGCGTCGGCAATCACTCTTTTGAATTGGCCCACTTTGGCCGGCGCCAACCGCATGAGAGTCGGCAACGGAAGAAACAAATACAGGGCAAGACATCCGAGGGCATAGCGATCGACGTCGAATCCGGATCGATCAGGCGGAGACATGAACCCTGGATCAGCCATCGTCTGACGATCCCAGTCGGAAACAGGACTCGAAGCTTCAAAGTCGAGCAGCACCACGCCACCGTCCGGCGTCACCAAAACGTTGTTTGGATGGAGGTCCCCGATGACGATCCCTCGATCGTGGACGAGGTCGACAGCGGTTTCGACTCTTTCGTAGATATCGAGCGCCCAAGCCGTATAGGACGCGATCTCTTCGTCGGTCGGCGCCCAGGCAATCAACGGGTAGCGAGATACGAACGCTGAGTGCAAAGGCTCGCCATCAACTTTCTCCAACACGAGGAACCGATGGTCCCCAAGAGAGAAACCGTCGAGGACCTCCGGCACGATTCCATTCCCGGCCAGCCTTTGGAGGGTGTCGTGCTCTCTGGCCAGCCGGGTCACTGCGTCGGATCGGTCCAACGCGATGCCAGCGTGAGGGCGAGCTTCCTTCAGCACCACTGGGCGGTTGGTGCGCCGATCGACGCCTGCATAAAGCCCGCCTCCGTTGGAGAAATGAAGCGCTTCTTCTATCTGGTACGGCATTTCGTCGACGGTGACGGCGTTGCGGGCGGCAAGATGAGGACCCAGGAAATACGGCAGATCGAGCCAAGACGGAGGCTCGAATCGGGGTCCGCGCTTATCCGGAACCAGGCGACCGGTGGGATCCTCGATCGCGAGTACCTGCTCTCCCGACTCTCCGACGCAATATCGCTCGGCGAATCCGCCGTAGCGGACGTACAGCGGGCCGTCCCCCCATCTGAGATCGCTCAGTATGTAAGGACCCGGTTGCCCACCGAGCTTTTCGCCTAGTCCTTCGAGGATGCTCTGCAGCTCGGATTCATCGCGCGCGTATATCGCGGCGAACTTTCCGCTCGAGGCTCGGTCGGCGTATTTGCCGTTGCGCAACAAGAGCAGCTGAACGCTCCGGACAAACTTGAACGTCAACTTCCTGGCGACGCAGTAGTCGAATACGGCCTCGCCTATGTCCTCGGCATTGTCGAGACACGCCGAGACATGGACCTTCCAGCCCTGCAACGGCAGCTCAACAGGGTCCGGGGAATAGGCGAGCCAGTCACCCAGCTCTTCTCTCAGCCATCCTGACGGAACGGGTCGCTGCGCAGCGCGGAGGTCCGGATCGTTTGGTCTTCGCAGGTAGGGAGAGTCATAGAACGTCGGATCGACGAGGCAGTAGTGCTCGTAACCGCGATCCACTACTCCCACACCGCCGTTACGCAGGTACCGGGACGGCCACCGACAGTCGGCGAGCAGCCCTCTGAGCCAACGTGCATTGCTTCTCCCCAGCTCCACCGAAGGCGGATCGTCACCTACGATCGACACCTCTTGGAGTCGCCGCCGTGCCCTGCGACTTGTCCGCCTACTGGTGCAATGTTGTAGTACTTGGAGCTACCGGCTCAGTGTTGTAGGACCTCCCTCACCATCACGACCTAACTTCCCGCGCCGAGCGGTTGACGCCGGTAGATGGCAAAGAGCATAAATCGGATAAACCATCATTGCAATACCGATATGTTGCAAAACGCCCCTCCGCTGCCACGCTCAATAAGGTCAAGTGTGCGCCGGTAGTGAGAGGATAAACACACAGAGTGTCCGGCCGAGACAGCAGCGTTGGGCTGGAAGTGTGGGAGCTCCCAACCGCCCGGCATGTGCCAAAAAGGCATGTATCAAAGAGGAGACGAACCTCACGCTCTGGTTTGGCGAATTTCCAGTGCCCGAGGCGGAGGCATGGCCGAGGTCAAATGGAGCAAATATCGACAATTGGTCTTGATTTGGTGAGTCGCTTCGTCTCTAAACTACGCGTGGCTTTTCGCAGCAAACCTGGACAAACCTGAGCCACCTGCACGGGGAAGGGGTCAACCAGATTCGCGCACCCGGCGGCGAATCTCAGCGCCGTCGGGTGTGTAACACGCGTCAAAAGGAACTACTGGGCCGAATTTTCGGAAAGCCGGCCTAATCGGCTAAAACAGGTTCGCCAGCAAGCTGGGGGAAGCGATGGCGTTGAGACACAAGGTCGCGGTCGCGGCAATCGGCGGCGTGGTGTGGGCCGGAGCGCTCGCCGCGCAAGCCGGGGACTTGACTGTTCGGTCCCTCGCTTCGGCATCCCATGCAGGTGTCGCCGCATCATCGGTCGACGGCCTCCAAGCGGCGTCGACTGGCAACGTCGCCAAGCAGGACCGCGCGGCCGCGTTATCCGCTGTGGGCTCGGAGCCGGTGAGCACCGCTGCCTCCGCTGAACCGACGCCCCAACCGACTGTCGTTGCGGCAGGAGTGCCGTCCGCGAAGCAGTCGCCAGCTTCTCCAGCGACCAACCCGCCCGCGACATCCGCCTATGACGCCGGCGGTTCGATGTCCGGCTCGTCGACGGTCGGCCAGGTCTACCAACAGTCGACTCAGAACGGGTTCGGCTGCCAGGCTGCGCTGCAATACCTGGCGCAACACGCGAACCCAGAGTTCTCGTTGGTTTGCCCCGGGAACGCGATGGGCCATCAGGCGATGACCTGTTATCACCGCGATGGCGTGTGTCCCGACAGCGCGGAGATCGTGATCGCCGATCCTTGCCCCGCGGCCTACGAGAACGAGGCTTGGAACTCCTGGCACGTGGGCACCGGACCATACGATCCTTACGGCTGGTGCAGCGACTGGTCGGGTCAACAGGGACCGAGCGCACCGGCGCCCGCGCCGCTACCGCCCACGGGGGGCCCGGTTCCTCCAACAAACAGCGCCACCTCCGACAACGGTTGGTGGCAACCACCAACCGGCGCTTAAGAGCTAGCTACCGCTTCACTCTCCCGACGCGAGTGCGCCGGAATCTCCTGGATCCCAATCCCATCGCCCGGCGTCGCCCCACAAACGGTCGAACTGGTAGAACTCTCGAGCCTCATCGATGAACACGTGCACGACGAAGTCGCCATAGTCCATGAGTACCCAACGCGCATCGTCGAGCCCTTCGATCGCGAGCGGCGACCTGGACGACGCGAGCTTCACCTTCTTCTCAACCTCTTCGGCAATCGTGCGCACCATTCGCGGATTCGACCCACTGGTGATAACGAATGCGTCGGTGATGGCGAGAACCTTCCCTACCGACAAGATGATCGTGCCGGCACCGCCCTTCGACCAGGCTGCCCGGGCCGCGACCGCAGTCGCTTCTCGGACTTCATCCAACGTCGCCCGGTTTTCTACCGCCATCACTGCAGAACGCCCGCCGAGTGAGTCAAGTCAAACCTCCTGAAGATGAACCCAACCATTGCATCGCCAGCACCGCGACGGTCGCGGCCAAGGCGACGAACAGGACGAGAACGGCCAGGACCTCTTCGCGAACCAGCTTGCGTCGCTGCTCGAGCCGGCGGAGCCGGTCCCCGATCAAGACCTCGCCAGTGGGTATCTCTACCGACACCCCCACCGCGTCCGCTGGGGGCGCGGTGCTCGGCGAGTCGACCGTTGTCATCCACCCACAGCGTACATACGCCGCTGCCGGATGCAGTGGACTGCAGCCTCAGGTATCAAATAGTCGAGGGGCCTGCCGTCGGCGGCCCTGGCGCGCAGGTCGGTGCTCGAGATCTCGAGGTTGGGGACGGTGACTTCGACCACCCGCCAACCTTCCTTTTCGAGCTCGGCCGGGCGGCCCGCCCCGGGCCGGTTGACCACCACGAGAGTGGACAGCGCCTTGATCTCCTCCTGGCGCTCCCAGGAACGCAGCTCGCCGGCGACATCCCATCCGACGATCAGGAACAACTCGTCTCTCGGCGACGCGTCCCGCATCGCGGCCAGGGTGTCGGCCGTGTACGACGTGCCCCCGCGTTCGATCTCCATGCTGCCGGCCTCCAGGCCGGGCACGTCGCCCACCGCGGCTTCGACGATCGCCAGCCGATCGGCGGCGCTGCTGACCACCCGGGTCCCGGCCTTCTGCCACGGGACGTTTGCGACCATTAGCACCACCCGGTCGAGGTCGACGGCGTGCTTCGCGTTTATCGCTGCGACGAGGTGACCGACGTGGATGGGATCGAACGTGCCTCCGAAGATGCCGATCCGCTCGCGCATGACCGCCCGACGTTAGGAGATCCGGGGATCTGCTTTGCTATGAGGCTCCTCATCCGCCACGCTGGTGAGTCATGAGGACGTCTTGGGCTCCGTCGAGCTGGCGGGATTTTCCGGCGGAACAGCAGCCGGAATGGCCGGACGTGCACGCCCTCGATCAGGCGTTGAAGACGCTCGCCGGAATGCCCCCGCTCGTGTTCGCCGGCGAGGCCCGCAGCCTGAGGCAGGCCCTCGCAGAGGTCGCGGCGGGTGAAGCGTTCCTTTTACAGGCAGGCGACTGCGCGGAGTCTTTTTACGACTTCACCGCCGACAGCATCCGCGACAAGCTCAAAGTGATCCTCCAGATGGCCGTGGTCCTGACCTATGGCGCCGGCGTTCCTGTCGTCAAGCTCGGGAGGATCGCCGGCCAGTTCGCCAAGCCCAGGACTTCTGCAACCGAGATCGTCAACGGGCGGGAGCTGCCGAGCTTCCGCGGTCACGTCGTCAACGACGACGCGCCGACCGAATCGGCCCGCATCCCCGACCCGACCCGGATGCTCGCCGCTTACCACCAAGCCGCGTCGACGCTGAACCTTCTGCGGGCGTTCACCAAGGGCGGGTTCGCGGATCTCTCCCAGGTGCATACGTGGAACCAGCAGTTCGTCGCGCGGAGCACCGGGGGTCAGCAGTACGAGCAACTAGCCGGCGAGATCGATCGGGCCCTGCGGTTCATGCAGGCCTGCGGGATCAACATGTCCGGCGAGCGGCACCTCCAGGAGGTCGAGTTCTGGACCAGCCACGAAGCGCTGATCCTCGGCTTCGAGGAGGCGATGACCCGCAAGGACTCCCTCACCGGCGACTGGTACGACACGTCCGCGCATCTGGTGTGGGTCGGGGAAAGGACCCGGCAGCTGGGCGGGGCGCACGTCGAGTTCCTGTCGGGACTGTCCAATCCGGTCGCGGCGAAGATCGGACCGACGGCGACCCCCGAGGAGGTGGTGGCGCTGTGCGACGCGCTCGACCCCGACCGGGTCCCGGGGAGGCTCACCTTGATCAGCCGTATTGGCGCGGGACGGGTCGAGGCGGTCCTGCCCGCGCTGCTCGAGGCGGTCGGCGCGTCGGGGCATCCGGTCGTGTGGGCGTGCGACCCGATGCACGGCAATACATACAGCAGCCCCGGCGGTAGGAAGACCAGGCACTTCGACCACGTGCTCGCCGAGATCCGGGAGTTCTTCGGCGTCTGCCGCCAGGAGGGGGTTTGGCCGGGTGGGGTACACGTGGAGCTCACCGGTGACAACGTCACCGAGTGCCTCGGCGGTACCGAGGAGGTCCTCGAGAACCAGCTCGAGCTGCGCTACACGACCACTTGCGACCCCCGCCTAAACGGCAGCCAGTCCCTCGACCTGGCCTTCCAGGTCGCCGATTTGCTCCGCAGATAAATTAAAACCCTCAAAAGTTGATTAACACAGTCACATTTGGTTGACTGGCCTTGTGGAGACGACCCAAATAGGGACGACTGGACAAACGCGCAAGCCGATCGATCCGGAGCTGGCGGAGGACATCGCCAAGTTCGAACGGCTCCTCGCCGACCACCTGGCCGGCAGAGTGGACGAGGATGCCTTTCGTGTATTCCGATTGAACAACGGCATCTACGGCCAGCGCCAGGGCGGGCACAACCAGATGGTCAGGGTGAAGATGCCGTACGGGAACGTGACCGCCGAGCAGCTCGAGCTGCTGGGCAGCGTCGCCGACCGCTACAGCCGCGGCTGGGGGCACATCACCACCCGCCAGAACATCCAGTTCCACTTCGTCCAGCTCGAGAACGTGCCGGCGCTGCTGCGCGAGTTCGCGGAGGTCGGCATGACCACGCGCGAGGCCTGCGGCGACACCGTGCGGAACGTGATGGGATGCCACCTCGCCGGCGCCTGCCCGTACGAGGTGCTCGACATCAGCCCGTGGGCCGAGGCGACCTTCCGGCACTTCCTGCACCACCCCTACGCGCAGCGGCTTCCCCGCAAGTTCAAGATCAACTTCTCCGGGTGCATGACCGATTGCGGCCAGGCGATGTTCAACGACGTCGGCGTCGTGGCGGTCTCCCGTCCCCGTCCCGACGGAACGGTCGAGCCGGGATTCCGGGTGTTCATGGCCGGAGGCCTCGGCGCAAACCCCCACCCTGCCCAGGCACTCGAGGAGTTCACCGCCCGGGAGGACCTGCTTCCGACGATCGAGGCGATCCTCCGCACGTTCGATCACTTCGGGAACCGGTACAACAAGCTGCGCGCCCGCCTGAAGTGGGTAGTCGACGAGCTCGGCATCGACGAGCTGCGCCGGCGGGTCCTCCGGGAACGGCAGCTGCTGCTCGCCTCGTCGACCTGGCCGGGAGGCATCCCCTCCATCGTCGAGGAGCTGGGCGACGCCCCCGCCGGTGTCGCCACCGGCCTCGACCCGACCCCTCTGGGTGTTCCGGTCACGCTGAGGGTCGACTCGAAGGCCGACCCGTACACCCGGTGGGAGTCCACCAATGTGGTTGTGGGTGCCGCCAAGGGCACCGTTTCGGCGATCGCGTACGCCCGGTTGGGTGACATCACCTCCGACCAGTTCCGCGCGCTGGCCCAGATCGTCCGGGACTTCGGTGTGACCGTCCGGGCCACCAACCGACAGAACCTGGCGTTTCGGGACCTCACGGCCGAGCAGCTCCCCGACCTGTACCGCCGTCTCGAGGAGATCGGCATGGCCGAGCCGGGTGCGGAGCTGGCCCGCGACGTCGTGGCCTGCCCGGGAGCCGACACCTGCAACCTGGCGGTGACCCAGAGCCGGGGCCTCGCCGACGACATCGGTCGCGCCCTCGAGGAGGCCGGCCTCGCCGACGTCGGAGGAGTGCGAATCAACATCTCCGGGTGCACGAACAGCTGCGGGCAGCATCACGTGGCGGATATTGGTTTTTACGGGGCAGAGCGGCGGGCGCACGGCCGGCCGGCGCCCGGGTACCAGCTCCTGCTCGGCGGGCGCATCGGCAATACGGAGGTCGAGTTCGGCCAGCGCGCCCTGCGCCTCCCCGCCAAGGCTGCGGCCGAGGCGACGGTGAGGCTGGTGGGCCGTTTCGCCGAGGAACGCGGCGCCGGCGAGGCGTTCGCCGGATGGATGGAGCGGGCCGGCGGGGTGAAGGCCATCGCCGCCGAGCTCAAGGACCTCGACGAGTGGCCCGAGCCCGACGAGCGACCCGACTATTACATCGACTTCGACGAGACCGGCCCGTTCTCGGGCGAGGTCGGCGAAGGCGAGTGCGCGGCGAGCTGAGCGGAACCGGATACGAACTCGACCATGACCAGCCTGCTCGGCACCGGCACCCACCTACACGCTCCTGACTTCAGCGACGAGGAGCTCGCCGCCCTGAACCGCGAGTTCGAGCACCTCCCCGCCCAGGCGGTCATCGAGTGGGCGGTCGAGCAGTTCCACCCCTTCATGTGCCTGTCGGCGTCGATGACCGACGCGGTCCTTATCGACCTGGCCGTGAAGGTGGAGCCGTCGATCGAGGTGGTGTTCATCGACACCCGTTACCACTTCCCCGAGACCCTCGAGACCGTCGAGCTGGTCCGGAAGCACTACGGCCTCAACCTGCGGGTGCTGACCGTCCCGCCCCAGCCGGTCGAGCTGTGGAAGCAGGACCCGTCCAACTGCTGCTCGGTAGCCAAGATCGAGCAGCTCGACCGTGCGCTGGTGGGGAAGCTGGCCTGGATGAGCGGGCTCCGCCGTGCGGAGGCGCCCACCCGGGCGACCGCCCCGATCGTGGCCAGGGATCTCCGCGGCCTAGTGAAGGTCAACCCCATCGCCACCTGGACCGATCTAGACGTGAGTGGCTACATCGCCGACCACGACGTCCCCGTCAACCCGCTCCTTTCGAAGGGCTACCCCTCCATCGGCTGCTGGCCGTGCACCCAGCCGGTCGCCGAGGGCGACGACCCGCGCTCGGGTCGCTGGACCGGGCAGGACAAAACGGAGTGCGGCCTGCACCTATAGCTGCTCTCAGCAGCTAGCTGCTAGCCTGCCCCGCCGGGCGGAGGCGGAGGTCAAAGAGGCATACGGTACTGACCGTCGAAGAATTCGCGGGTTTCATGTCAAGGGCTAGATCCAACCGGCTTCCCCCGGTTCGTCCGGGGCGTCCAGCGGCAGGCGCGCTCGCCCCAGGGGCGGTGCTCGCCACACTCGCCACACTGGCCACACTCGCCTCACTCGCCGCCGTGACCGGCCTCGTGCTCGCCGGGATCCCAGCGGCATCGGCGTCGCCCGGCACGTCAAATCAGGTGCTACCCGGGCAGACACCCAGCCAGACCACTCTTCCTCCTTCCCCGCTGCCGGGCCCGACGACAACCGCACCTCCCCCCTCCACCACCGCGCCCTCGACCACCACGACGACAACGATCCCCAAGGGGACCGGGGTTCCCTCCGTGCCGGTCGCCGGACCGCCGACTACGCCCCCGCCGAAGGGCGCTCCTCCGCCACCTCCTCCCGACCCCAACCCGATCCTCACCGCGGTCGACGCCGACCTCACCCAGCTGACCGCGATAGGCGACTACAAGCAGGCCCAGGCGACCGTGACCTCGATGCAGCAGGGGGTGACCTCCGCCGGCGCCGAGTTGCAGTCAGCCCAGAACGTCCTCGCCTCGGCGGTGAAGTCACAGCAGGACGCCGCCGGCCGGGTCGGGGACGCCTCGAAGCGACTCGAGCACCTGGCGATCGCCGCCTATGTCGGGCTCGGTTTCGCGTCGCCGGCGGCGGGGCCGCAGGGCGTCGGCAACCAGGGTCTGTCGACAGTCAAGTCCCCGGGAGGGCTGAGCGGGGAGCTGGCCGGTGACGCGCAGGAGATGCTCAAGCTGGTCGCCGAGCGGGTGCGCCACGATCTGGCCGACACCAAGAAGGGACTGGAGAAGGCCGAGCAGGTCACCGCTTTTGCCAACGCCGGGGTCCAGCAGGCGCAGGCGGCGGTGGCCGTCGCCCAGAACAACCTGCAGTCCAGTCAGCAGACCCTCGCAGTTGTTACCCAGGCTGCCACCGTTCCAGGAGCGGCGGCCGAGATCGGGCTGCTCGCCATCCCGAACGGTCAACAAGCGACCGACGCGCCGACCACCACTGCCCCGGGCAGCCCACCGGCCGGCGACGGCTCGTCGGGAGGCGTTCCGACCATCTCGACCACCACCACGAAACCGGGCAAGCCGCCAGGTCGTGGGTCGCCGGGCAGCGTCGCCGCGTCGGTCACCCTCCCGCCGCCGGTTTCGCCTTCGATCCTCGGGGCTTCGATGCTCACCCAGGACGAGCTCGCTGCTTGGTTCGCCAGCACCAGCCACAACGCGAACGTCACGGTGCCGATCCAGCAGCTCGCCGCCGACTACCAGCAGGCGGGCATCACCACCGGGGTGCGCTTCGACGTTGCGTTCGCCCAGTCGGTCGTCGAGACCGGCTACTTCTCGTTCCCGTCCTACGGGCAGCTGACCCCCGCCGACAACAACTTCGCCGGTATCGGCGCATGCGACTCCTGCGCTCACGGGTGGCGTTTTCCTGACGCCCTCACCGGTGTCAGCGCCCAGATGGAGCTCCTCGAGTCCTACGCCTCAACGACGAAGGTGGACACGCATCTCATCGGCAACGTTGGCGTCGGCGGTTGCTGCCCGACGTGGATGGCGCTCGCCGGGAAATGGGCGTCCAGCCTGGAGTACGGCATCTCGATCATGACCGTCTACCAGCAGATGCTCGCGTGGGTGATCCCGCAACGGTTGCAGGCCGCCGGGCTCACCGCGCCGGCGCCGCCGGCGGCGTCGACGAAGGGCCCGTCGCTCGCGGTTTTGCCGCAGCCGCACTGACGAACCGTCAGTAGTACGCCGGAACCTGGGCGATCCGGGCGAGGACCCAGTCGTACGCGCCGGAGCTGATCGGCGCCTTGCAGTACTTGCACACGCCGGCGAGGTCGAGGTCCAACGGGGCGCCGCAGTTCGGGCAGTGAGCCGTCATCGTCCCCGCCGGCTTGGTCGTCGCGGAGGAAGAACGCTGGAAGGTCCAGTCCTCCATCCAGTTCTCGACCGCTCGGTTGCCGCGCACGACCTTGCCCGACTGGTCGTCGACGTCGTAGTCGGCGCAGCAGGCGGTGACTCGCACGGTGATGGTGTCGTAGGTCGCGTCGCTGTGCGCGGCGATGACCGACAAGTCGGCGACGGCGAGGTCCTCGAGCACGTTCCGCTTGTGCGCGTCGACGTAGCCCTGAATCTGAACCTTGTGCTGCTGCCACAAACCGTCGGCCATCACCTGCCGGCTCATGTCCGGCTTGCGCTGGCTCCACGCTTCCTGGACGATGAAGAACGTCCGCTGCGCCTGCTCGAGGAACGCCTCCCGGTCGAAGTCAGGGTCGTGGGCGGTGATCGCAGCGAGCCCCTCGGCGGAGTTTTCCGGATGCATTGCAGTGTCGGCGGTCCCGGGAAAAAGGTCCCCGCGAACACTGTTGATCGCCGGCTGATCGGAATGGGACCAGTCGGTTGCCGACGGGGGTGAGGGCGGCGCGCCGCGATCGTCGTCAAACGACCTGCCGAACTGGCTTCCCCCGCCGCCGATGCGGCGGTTCATGCGCGGCCTTATCACGGCGAAGAAGATGAACAGCAGGATGAGGATCAGGATGAAGATCCCGAATCCGGCGCCTGCGCCTCCGCCCCCGCCGCCGGGGAAGAAGAAGAAACCGCCGCCGCCGCCGTAGGAGCCACCGCCTCTACTGCCCCCACCTCCGCCGAAACCGTGCCCCCCACCGGCACGTTCGACGATCGCGGTCGCAAGGAGGCTCATCTCAGCTTTCGGTTGGACTTTCCGGAGTGACGGCCGTGCCGCACGACGCGCAGAACTTCGCGCCGGGGGCCAGTTCGGTTCCGCACGACGCGCACGCGGCGGGCCCCGCCTGTTCGGCTGCGAGCGCGGTGCCGCAGGACGAGCAGAACTTCGCGCCTGGTGCGTTTTCTGCTTGGCAGTTCGAGCAAACCACCGCCGCCGGCGCGAGCGACGTGCCGCACGACGAACAGAACTTCGCGCCCGTCGCGTTCTCGGTATGGCAGTTCGGGCACTCGACGCCCTGCGCGCCCTGCTGCGACACCGATTGGCCAGCAAAACCAGCTCCGCCCCCGACAAATCCTGGGCCCGCCGGCGGGGTCGGCCCCGGCTGAGTCGAAGCCGCTCCGCCCGCCGCGCCCATACCCGCGGCGATGAACGCTCCGCCGACTCCGCCGCCGCCCTTGGCCATCCCTTCTCCCGCGCCGATCTGCATCTCGCCGGCGGCGTACTGGTTGAAGCTCCCCGCGAGACGCGAGTAGGCGGTGTCCTTCGCGAGCGTCTTCAGCTGTGCCTCGTCGGCATCGGACAGGTTGATGTCGAAGTTACCCATGCGGATCAGCGCGACGCCGTAAGGCTGGAGTTGGCCGTTCGCGGCGGCGATCACTTCCTTCTCGATGTCGGGCGTGTACGCCGAGAGACCGAGGATCGGCCATCCGTTGCGAACGATCTGAACCGTCATGTGGGTGCGCATGACCTTGAGTAGTTGGTCGCTGACCCATCCGGTGATCGCGTCGTTGTCTGCGACGTTGACCGTCCCGGTCAAGTTGGTGATCAGGGCCGCGGGATCCTTCACCTGAACCGAGTAGTCACCGAAGACGCGCAGGGTGACGATCATCCCGGTTTGCGGGTCCTGCACGTCGTCGATCCGGCCGCCGAAGGTGTTGCCGGGGTACTCGCGCGTTCCGACGAAGTACAGCTCGGCGCGATACGCCCTGCCGCCGGTCGCCGCGTCGATCAGGATGCCGAGCCCGGGCAACTCGTCGGCGTCGACCTCGTGGCGGCCGGGGCCCATGGTCGCGACCACCTGGCCGGTGTTGACGAACAGCGCCATCTCGTCGGCGTTGACGATCGCCTTGGTGTAGCGGCGGATGCTGACGTCCGGCCACTTGTAGACGATCTGATTCTTGCGGTCGTCCGGTACCGCTATGAACTCACGTCCGAGAATGGCCATGGCTGATCCTGTTCCTTCTCTCTGTCCAACTCTCTGTACAGATTCGGGGGGCTCGCACAAGGCTTGCCCCTTACGAATCAGGGTAGCGAGCGTCGCCCTTCCTAAGGTGATCGACGCCCCGAAATCAACCTTGAGATGTATGCCCGCCGGCCTGCTCGCCGCCTTTTTGGTGGTGGCTTTCGCGGTTTGGGCGGGCGGTTTCAGCAGCGGAAGGTCGAAACCCACACCCAAACGCGAAATCTACGCCCAGAAAGCGCTCACAGCTGCTCCCCGAGCACCACCCAACGGCTGCTCCGTGTGCGGGCAAGCATCCCGACCAGCCGCACGCCGACGAAAGCGGTCAGTCCCGCCCACACGCCGCCGATCCCCCAGTGCCAGTGCAGGGCGGCCAGGTTGATCGGAACGAAGGCGCCCAGAGCGGCGACCAGCGTGAGCGTGCGCATGAAGCGGACATCGCCGGCGCCGATCAGCACCCCGTCCAAAGCGAACACCAGCCCCGCCGCCGGCTCCATGCCGACGAACCACGGCCACAGCTCGTGGCACTGCTTCAGCACCGCCGGCGACGAGGTGAACGCCTGCGGCAGGAGGTACCAGCCGGCGGCGAGGAAAACCCCGAAACCGACCCCCGCCCACAGACCGTAAACCCCTACCTGCCACGCCGTGCGCCGCGCGGCCTCCTCGTCACGACCGCCGAGCGCCGCGCCCACCAATGACTGCGCCGCAATGGCGAAAGAGTCCAGCACCAGCGCGGCGAACTCCCACAGCTGCAGCGCGATCTGGTGAGCAGCGACCTGAGCCGTCCCCATCCTCGCGGCGACGCCCGCAGCAGAGAGGAACGCCGCCTGAAAACCGACGTTCCGCAACATCAGGTCGCGCCCCACCACTAGCTGCCTGCGCATGACCGCCCACTCCGGCCGCATCCCAACACCGGTACGCAACAGGGCCCGCACGAACAGAAACCCGCCCACCGCCTGGCCGGCGACGTTCGCCACCGCAGAGCCGCGCAGTCCGAGGCCGGCGCTGTACACCAGCAACGGAGAGAGCGCTGCCGACACACCGTTGGCGGCGAGAACGATCCGAACCGGCTGGCGGGTCTCCTGAATCCCGCGCATCCAACCGTTCCCGCCGAGCACGAGCATCACTCCCGGAAGGCCGACCACGGCGATCCGGAACCAGGACTCGGCGGCCTGCTGCACCGGCGAGCCCGAGTGCCCGGCAAGCAGGCTCGTCAACGGACCCGCGAGCGCTTCGCCGAGGGCGATCGAGGCGACTCCTATAGATAGAGCCAGCCACCCGGCCTGCACCCCCTCGTTCACCGCCGCGTCGCGCTGGCCGGCGCCGTACCACCTGGCCGCCCGGCTGGTGGTCCCGTACTCGAGAAACGTGCCCAGGAGCAGGACCAGGGTCATGAGCGCCGCGCCGACACCTAGCCCGGCCAGCGGTTTCGGACCGAGATGACCGACAACCGCCGTATCGACCAGCAGGTACAACGGCTCCGCCGCCAGCACCACGAACGCCGACCCCGCCAAGGCCAGTATTCGCCGTGGGGCCGCACCGTCCATCCGGCCCAGTGTTACGGACGGGCGTGGGGCTGGGGTCCCACGCTCCGGAGGAGGCTGGGGCTGGGGCCCCGTCCGGGCCGGTGTTACGGACGGGCGTGGGGCTGGGGTCCCCACGCTCCGGAGGAGGATGGGGCTGGGGCCCCGTCCGGGCCGGTGTTACCGAACGGGCGCCGCTCAGGACCCTCTCGGTAAGCTGGGACGCCGTGCCATTCGGGCACCAAGAGCATCAAAGGATCTGACACGTGAGCGACGCTGCGCCGAGCCGGTTCGAGTCCCCCGCCTCAGTCCGCGAAGGGCTGCGACGAGTCGACTACCTCGCCGACGAGGGCATCGCCGGGGTGGTCTACCTGGCCGAGCGGCTGGGCAAGCCGGTGCTCATCGAAGGCCCGGCGGGAACGGGAAAGACGCAGCTGGCCAAGTCTGTGGCGGAGCTGACCGGCTCGCGCCTGATCCGTTTGCAGTGCTACGAGGGGCTCGACGAGTCGAAGGCGCTCTACGAGTGGAACTACAAGAAGCAGCTCCTTCGCATCCAGGCGCAACGGGTGTCCGAGTCCGACGGGCCGACCAGCTGGGCCGACATAGAGGAGGACATCTTCTCGGAGCCGTTCCTGCTCACCCGGCCGCTGCTCGAGGCGATCCGGGCGGACGATCCCGTGGTGCTGCTCATCGACGAGGTCGACCGGGTCGAGGTCGAGACCGAGGCGCTCCTCCTCGAGATTCTCTCCGACTACCAGGTGTCGATTCCCGAGCTGGGCACGGTGAGCGCGACCCAGATCCCACTCGTGTTCCTCACGTCGAACAACACCAGGGAGCTCTCGGAAGCCCTCAAGCGGCGGTGCCTGTTCCTGCACATCGACTACCCCGACATCGACCGCGAGCGCGAGATCGTGCTCACCCGGGTTCCCGGCATCTCCGAGTCGCTCGCCGATCAGGTGGTGCGCATCGTTCGCTCGATCCGGAACCTGGAGCTGAAAAAGGCTCCGTCGGTGTCCGAAACGCTCGACTGGGCACGCACGCTCCTGCTGCTGGGCATCCAATCGGTCGACGCCGACACTGCCACCGAGACCTTGCACATCCTGTTGAAGTACCAGTCCGACATCGAGAAGGCGGCGAAGGACCTCGCCGGCTCGTCTTCTCCGGCGCGGTGAGCGCAACCCTTCCGGAGGGGAGCTCGGCGGGGCTGCTGGAGTCGTTGTCCGGGTTCGTGAAGGAGCTGCGGACTGCGGGAATCCCGGTGAGCCTCACCGAAAACCTCGACGCTATGGAGGCGTTGCGCCACATCCCGCTCGAGGACCGCGACGCGTTCAAGTACGCACTCGCCGCGACGCTCGTGAAGAACAACGCCCACTGGAAGGCCTTCGAAACCGTCTTCGAGGTCTACTTCTCGATGCGCGGCCGGGAGTACAAGCTCACCGGCGACGAGGCCTCGAGTCTCGACGACCTGATCCAGGACATCCTCGGATCACGCGAGGGCGAGTCCGCATCAGGAAGCACCGAAGGCTTGACTCCGGAGCAGCTCGCGGAGCTGCTGTTCAAGGCGCTGATGGACGGCAACGACGCGATGCTGCGCGCGATCGCCCGCGCAGCGGTCACCCGGTTCGCGGGCATGGAGCCGGGTCGTCCCGTCGGCGGCACCTATTACCTGTACCGCACCCTCCGCCAGCTCGATCTCGACGCGGTGCTCGACAGGATGATGGAATCGGCCAGAAACCGTGCACCGGGCGAGCTGACCGAACTCGAGGAGCGGCTCGCCAAGGAGGAGTACGAAGCGCGCCTGGACGCTCTGCGGCGCGAGATCGAAGCCGAGATCCGCCGGCGCCTGGTCGCCGACCGCGGAGCCGAAGCGGTCGCCAAGTCTTTGCGCAAGCCGCTTCCCGAGGACATCGACTTCATGCACGCGAGCAGGGAGGAGCTGGTCGCTCTCCGCAAGGCGATCGCTCCATTGACACGGAAGCTGGCCGTCCGTCTTGCCCGCAAGCGTCGTCACGGCCGCAAGGGGCCGCTCGACTTCCGCAACACCATGCGTCACTCTTTGTCATACGGAGGCGTCCCTGCCGATCCCAAGTTCCGCTATCCCCGGCCGTCGAAGCCGGAGATCGTGGTGATCGCCGACATCTCCGGTTCGGTCGCCGCCTTCGCGCGGTTCACGCTGCAGATGGTGTACGCAATCAGCTCGCAGTTCAGCCGGGTCCGGTCGTTCGTCTTCATCGACGGCATCGACGAGGTCACCGACTACTTCAAGGGCAACGAGGACATCGGCCTCGCCATCCACCGGATCAACACCGAGGCCGACGTGATCTGGGTCGACGGCCACTCCGACTACGGCCACGCCTTCGAGACCTTCTGGGACCGCTGGGGACGCGAGGTCAACCCGAAGACGACGGTCCTGCTCCTCGGCGACGCCCGCAACAACTACCACGCCGCCCAGGCCTGGGTCCTCGCCGAGATGTCGAAGAAAGCGCGCCACGTGTACTGGCT
>DASUWA010000057.1 GCA_036378675.1 Acidimicrobiales bacterium | reverse complement strand
TAGGTGCAGTCTGATGGGCGGGATGTTCTTAGCCGTGCGGTTCCGCGGTGGTTCAGCGTTCTCTGCATTGTGGGTGTGATCGCGACCGGCGTTGTGTTCACCCTGGTCGTGAAGGTATCGGGTGCCAATGCGCCGGTAGGAACGCCCTCAGCGGTGCCAGTGACGGTACCGCCCAATGGCATACCCGGACTGACTCCACAGCGGACTCCCGATTACACCGCTCTCGTTCTGTCTGGTTCGGCGCTCAAGAATCTCGACTTGCCGGGCACTCACCCGTGATGGCGAAGTGGCTACCATCGGCGGGATCGTGTTGTGCGCGGCAGGCCGGCCTGGATCTGTCCACATCGTGTCAGTCAGTGCTTTGGGGGGGCACCGACGAGCTGACTGTCCTAGGATTCTCGACCAGACCAGTCGGTGCGGAAGTATTGGGCTTCAACCGGGGGTCGCTAGAGGCATCAGGCTTTCCCCCTGATGGGGCCGAGGTCACGCCTTGTAGCGGCTCCTATCAACAAGCTCTGGTAGGCGTCCATGACGTTGCTACAACCGAACTCGGCGTCGAGTTCAAGATGTCGAGCAAGTACGTCGAGGAGGACAAGGGTTTGGTGCTTGCTTACGAGGGTCCGGACGGGATTCTGCGAACCCTCGATGTTCCGATTGATGTCTCGTTCTGCGCCAGTCCCGGCTACTGCTCGGCGTCGGCTTCCTGATCCCCGCCCATAAGATTCTGTCTTGCGCTTCAGCGTGACGGCGGGGCATCACGGGGGCCGAGCGCGTACTCGGCGTTATACGAGCGGGTTTGAACTAGGAGAACCCAGCCTCGCTCTGATCTCCTGCAGACGACACCACTGGGACAGGGCTTCTCCCGCAAACCTCTCTCAGTCGCGAAGCTCATTTCCGGGATCGAGGGGGCGAAAACTCCATAGGGTTGGATCTACATCGAGACCCGCCTGACGGAAGAGGTCAAGGACCTCGTCTGGGCGATGCGTGGCGAATATCCTCCAGCCGCCGCCGATAGTCCGAAACCGTACGCCCGAGACGAGCAAACCGTTGCCTACAGCCTCGACCACTTCGATCTCGTCGAAGCGGACCTGCCAGAAAGGGACAACGACCCTCAACCATTTCGACGCCGGTCCAAGTTCTACTCCGGCGGGATAGACGGTCATTCTTACAAGCGGTGGACTCCAGTACGCCACAATCCCGCTTCTCATACCTCTGACGTAGGAGCACAACTTCGCTGAAACGTCGAAACGGTCTGGTCGAGGCCGCCAGTACTCGGCGCGTTCACTCACAGATCGCCCGCCGCCAGAGAATCACGCACAGCTCCATCTCGCACCCGCTTGCGACGGTCCCAGATCACGCGAGATTCGGCGATCGATGTCTGGGTGCCCGTCTGCGGCGTCTCAGATTTCGGGGGGTCCAGAGACAGGCTTCGACTTGCGTGGGAACATGGTGCGTGCCCGCATGTATGAGACGGATCCCTCTCTTGGCGATCGCGTTGCTCGTGGCGTCCTGTAGCGGCCCTCCTTCCGGGAGGCCATCTGGCTCGATGTATTTGGCAGCCAAGAGACAGTGGCTGGGCAGCGGGCTATGGGGAGGAAGTGCCGCGCAAAACCTTGCCCTGCCGGTAGCTATCAGGGATCTCCGTATGGGGGAGTCAACTGACGGGGGCAACAAGTCCGGTTACGAAGCCGCCATCGCTGAGCTCCGACTCATCGCTGGCATGCCTGATGCCAATGTCACGCCCGAGCAAAACGCAGAGTGGAGTTCAGCCCAGAAGGCTCTAGACCGCTTCTTTAGGGTGCCAGATACAGCTCCGGATGCATGCGATTTGGGTTCCCACACGGCTGCTGCCGCAGCGTGGAGCGAGGAGCCAGCAAACACGATCTCCGGGGTCATTGTGGGACCGCTCAAGCTAGCCGTGGCTGATCTCCAACCCGGGGCAGCACGGAATCCCTGTTACATAGCGGCGATCGACGACCTCACTGACCTCGAATCGGCGACCAAGAGCACGATCGCTCAGAGCTACACCCAGCCCTGCGACTTCTCGGTCGTCGGATACGAGGTTGCCTACCTAGACGCGCTATTCCAGGAGGCGGTCTTGACGGCCCCGGGCGAATGCAGCGCATAACACTCCATACGAGCGGCTGGCTGGAGGCCATCGTCCGAACGGGATAGCGAAATTAATCGGCGGTCGGCGTGCAGGAGGCAGCCGTAGAATCGACGGCGAACCCGCCCAAGGCGCATCCACCCGGTAAAGATGCGCCCAACCCGCAGCTGGTGAGGGTGGCAGCCCGTTCAAGCCGGTCCGGGTCCGGGGCAACCTCATGCTGCGGGCGTGATGGAAGCCCACATCCATCGCGCCAGTTGTAATGGAACGGCCGGCTCGGTTCCGCAGGAAAATGCGTGGGTCATCCCGCATCGAGCGGATGGAGCCACATACGGAAGGGAGCCGACCGTGTCCAGTAAGAGTTTGTCGCATCGGGGTGTGGTCCACCTCGGCTTGGATGTGTCGAAGGATTCGATTGCGGTGGGGGTGCTCCGGCCAGAGGACCGGGTCGCGGACGTGGAGAAGATCGCCCACGATGAGGAGTCGGTCCGCCGACTCGTAACCCGTTTGGGATCGCCGGGAAAGCTGTGGGCGTGTTATGAGGCGGGTCCGACCGGCTACGAGTTGCACCGGTTGCTGGGCCGCCTCGGTGTGCGTTGCGACGTGATCGCCCCGTCGCTGATACCTCGGGCCCCGGGCGACAAGATCAAGACCGATCGGCGTGACGCCAAGCGACTGGCTCGCCTGCACCGGGCTGGTGAGCTGACCGCGATCAGGGTGCCTTCGCCGGCGGAGGAAGGCGTCCGCGATGTCTGTCGGGCCCGCAGGGTGGCGGTGCGGGACCTGACCCGGGCTCGCAACCGGATCGGGTCGTTCCTGTTGCGCCACTCGGTGGTCTGGCGTGACGGGTACACCTGGACGATCAAGCACCGCAACTGGGTAGCCACGCGGGGTTTCGACGACCCTGCGGTGCGAGTGGCCTACGGGTTCTACCTGGCCGAGTTATCGACTCGAGAAGCGACGTTGGACGCGATGGAGGCGGAGCTGAGGACCTGGTTCAGCCACGAGCTGTTCGCCGACGCGGTCACCCGCCTGGGCGCCTATCGGGGTATCGAGCATGTCGGGGCGTTGACCTTGGCCACCGAGATCTGCGACTGGAGGCGGTTCAACACCGCGGGCGCGTTCATGAACTTCTGCGGTCTGGTCCCCCGCGAGTACTCGTCTGGTGATTCGACCTGGCGGGGACAGTTGACTCACGCCGGGAATGTCAACGTGCGCGACCAGCTGGTCGAATCCGCGTGGTCATACCGCTACGCCCCGGTCCTGTCCGCGCGCATCAAGCGCCGCCAAGAAGGGCTCGACCCGATGGTCATGGCCCGATCCTGGAAAGCCCAGCAACGCCTGTGCACCCGCTGGCGTCATCTGGCCGGACGCAAAGAGAGCAAGAACACCGTCGCCGCAGCGGTCGCCAGAGAGCTCGCCGGGTTCGTGTGGGCTGAGATGACCGCATGAGATGACCAGGTCAATCCGAGTGTCTCGCCGATCGGCGCCCGAGGCACTCGGGACTTCCCAGACGCGCCAGCCAACCGCCATCGCAGACCTGACGCCCGTGCGTTCTCTGACACCAGCAACAGCCGGTGCCGGCGCCAGTGCAGGGCCGACTTCTGCGCGATCACACTCTGCGATTCCGACACGCGTACATGAGAGTGGCGGTGGTCCGATCCACGATCGGCTGGCGCGTCTGACAAGCCCCCAACCCAGGTCACCACCCTTCCGCGTCGGGGCCGCGTAGCAGCCGCCACCCCAGCGTCAAGAACCGTTCGTCCTCGGCTGCGCCTGCGGGCGCTGCGTTCTTGACCCCGGGGCCCCGCCGCCTGCTCGAACAGCAGACATCCCCCGGGACCTTCTGTCCGGCGCGGCCAAAAACCAATCCCAAACGAGTCTCGCGACCCACTTGACAGGCCGTTCCACATGAGAACGTGAGCGCATCCGGTTACGGAGACACGTCAACCATCGACGCCGAGTCGGCGATCCCGCGCGCGTCGGTCGCCAGCTCCAGCGCTAGATTGCCGCGTCAGAACGCTCGCGGCGCTCGCGACGATCTGGGCGTACGTTCTGCCGCTAGCCGTCGTTGACTTCAGACCGGAGCCGAGGCGCGTCACCGTCGATATGCACATCAGTCGGGAGGTAAAGACGGTTACGGCGGCGTGTTCCAGATCGGGCAATCTGTATCGGTGGCCGATGCCCCTGATGCCGAGGTACCCTAGAGGCGGCGGATAGGGGCACACATGAACCAGATCGGTCTGCGAAGCACCAAAGGGAAACCTCGCCCGGGTTTGCTGCGACACCGCCCGCGTCGCGCCGGGCGGGAACATCGTCGAACCCGGCGAGCACCTCGCCGGCGAGGGTCACGCGAACCAGGGGCTAATGAAGATCTGGGTTTGGGTGTTCGTCATCGGGGCGATTCTCTCGACGATCCTCGTGGTGTCCAGTGGGGGGATCGTCAACCCGAACCAGGCCTGCCGATACCAAGACCAGCAACGATGCAGCGGCCAAGCCCCAAAGCAGCCGCAGGCGCTCTGAGGATGCAGGCGACCCGGCTGAAGCTCACGGCGGTACTCGGTATGAGTCTGGTCACGGCCGCCTGCTCGGGGTCCCCCCTGTACACACGATCGGGGCAGCTAATGGAGGTTCTCCGCCCTCGAACTCGCCAACGAAAAGCCCACCCCCTTCCGGGTGGCGGAAAGTTTCCCTGCCCTCGCCCCCCGGCGGACCCGAAGCTGGGTACACAAATAGCGGATCAGCTATCACCTGCCCTAGCGCAACCGAGTGTATCTTCGGCAGTACCTACGTGGACAGCAATGGCAACCAGTTCTCGATCACGGCGAGCACCACCAACGCGGGGCTCAACTGGAGGTCGAACACCCGCTTTCCACCGCCATTAGATGGCGGTATCGCTTCCGTCGCCTGTGACCAGAACGACTGCTTCATCGTCGCCGACAACGCAGCTTCTACGCATCAGGCGGTCGCTCGCACTATCGACAACGGCAAGACATGGAATATCATCCCTTACCCCCCGTCGTGGGTCAAAGACTCCATAGACGCAGACATGATCGCATGCTCATCGTCTCGGTGCTTGGTGTACGGAAGCGAAACCCTCGATATCACCGCAACAGGTCCGCCAGCTGGACCCAAAACGGCGTTCGCTGCGACGAGCAACGACTTCCAAACCTGGACCACCATCTCCATCCCCGACGCAGGTCACATCGACCAGCTCGCCTGCATTTGGTCGGGGCAATGCTGGGCAGAGTACGAGACACTTGGCCAGGACGACCTCGAACACCTCGCCACAACACTCGACGGTGGAGTCACATGGACAACCCTCGGACCGGTCAGCAATGACGAAGCGATCAGCAAAAGCTCCGACCTCAGCTTCGCCCTCGATCCCGACCATCAAGTGGGACTCGCCTGCGAGAACGCCCAGACCTGCTTCATCCTGGACAACTCAAACGACCTCGTCACAACGCACGACAGCGGACGGACCTGGAGTCTCACTCACGGACCCTCTCACGACGCGACGGACGCTATAACCTGCGCACCCTCATCGACGTGCTGGATCGTCAGCGTCGGCCAGCCAACAACAGCATGGATCGGACTACCTCCACGCTGAGACAGCCCGCAAAATGGAACTGTGATGGTTAATGCTCCGCGGTGACGGTTCGCTCGACGAGTCCACGCCGCTTCAAACCTTCCGAGGCGGAGTCCGGCATGGGCGGAGCGGACTCATGAACATCAGCCATCCGCTGATCACCCTGGCGATCTACCCCTCCGGTGTCGAACTGCGATCAACCTTCCGGTGGCTCCCCATCTTCCCGCCATGGCGAGCGCGTTACGAGGACTTGTCCGTCATCGAGGCCATCGGTCGCCCTGACGCGGATGGAACTGACAGCGCCCTTGCACCGATCCAAGCAAGGGGCGTCAGGTTCGTCGGCAAAGCTGGCGGCTACATGATCTTCTGGTGCCTCAACCGAGATGAGGTCTTGGCGGCCCTGGCCCCCCACCCCGTGAGGATCGACTACGAACCGAGGCCATTCCGTTGGCTTCGCCCGCACCGCTGAACGTCGTTCCACTCGCTCATAAAGTTCCTCATCCCGCGCTAGCCCGGAGGGCGGGGGGCGAACCGTTGGACGCTCGGGAGTCGGCGATCGGCTCTCTTTCGGGTCTCTCAGCCACGGGGCGGGAGACCACGAAGCTGGCTGCTCTCTCGACGGTGTCAGCCCGTTCCGGTCAGTGCAGATCGAAGGGCGTGCCAAGAGAGAAGATCATGTGAGCGCCGATTCGCTCACCACCGTCTGAGTAGCAGGTCGTGATCTGAGCTTCGACCCTTCGACCCGAGAGAAGTGGGGCGAGACGCTTGGCCGCGTTCTTGGGAACGTAGCCGACGAGCCGCCGGTTGGCGTAAACCGCAATCGCATTCTTGTCGGCCGGGTTCGTAGGCTCCGGGACGAGCGTCACCAGCCTTCCTGGAGCGCACTCAGGTCGTTGGGAGGCCCGATGATGGGGCATTCCCGCAATTCGGGTGAACCAGATGTCGGCGTGGATCGGGCCGTCGTCGCTTGCCAAGACTGGCTGACCGGCGGCGCTGTAGACCGACCAACCGTGAACATCGATCCGCTCACCTCGGTCTCCGACGAACGAATGCTCGTCAGTGACGAGCGAGTATCGAACGGTCGTCGGAGAGGACGTGACCAGATGCCTCTTCCGCCGCAACACTTGCCACGACCTTCCCGGCGCACCTAAAGATCTACCCCTCCACGCCGGCTGAAGCTTACCGACGCCGGCATGAGATACACGATGGATCACCCGTATATCTAGCGATCTGGCTCTGTTCGGTAGCAGCCGATAAGCGCTACGTCGATACATTCGTCTTTCTGCTCCCTACCCAGCGCTGATGAGACTTTCGGTCGCGTCGAGACACACAGCTGTGGTTTGGTAGTCGTTGAGCGGCTACGAGGTTGCGAAATAAAACGGGATCGTGGCAATCGGGACTTGGGTGTTGACGGCGTCGGCACGGGCCTCGATGCCGCCCCCGTCATAGTGACCTCTGGCGGTAAGAACATCGCCGGCGAGGACTGCTCGGCCCCGCGGGAAGCCGTCGATCGACGCGAACAGCGGCTCGCGGGCACGTGCGACACGGCGGGTCGTGGCGCGATCAAGCGTGAGCGTCAAGGTCCAGGTGAACGGGTCGCGGTCTCGGGCCACGGCCGCCTTGATCGGACGGATGTGATCGATGAAGGCACTGCTCAGGTGAGTGCACTTTCCGGCGATGACGATGTCGCGGGGGCTGCGATCATCGGCGAGCGATGTATTGCGGGTGCATGCCCCTGGGGGTTCACCGGTGATCCTGCGCAGCGCTAGGTCGCCATCCCGAAGCAGATAAAAGGCGTGCGCATTGGCCTGATTCGGGTCGTCGCCGACCCCTTTCAGCCACCGAATTTCGAGGGTCCCGCCGCCGGCTGGGATTGGGAGGCCATTATCGGGTGCCGGCCCCACTCTGGCCTCGGGACAGCCGGCCCCTACCAGTCGAAGGCGTTGTTCGAGCGAACGCACAGTCGCGGTCTGATCCCATGTCCCGACGATGACATTTTCGTTGATGTCGACTCGGGGAGCCGATGCGAGAGCCGGGCAGCTCGCGCTCGGCACGACCGGCGAACCTGCGCCGGATCGACCACCGTGAGAACACCCGGCCATGAGCATGGTCGTCGTCCCGACGAGGACGCGACCGGCTGCAAGTCTCAGAGAACGGTGTCGGCCGACCACCATGCCAGTGTCGCATTTATCCGCTCTTGACAAGCCCACGCTTCTTGGACGGTAGGAGGTGCCGAGTTGGTTCCCCTCGACGGGCGACGGAGTGCCAGAACACGCGCTCCTCTGATGACGTTGCCATGTCAATCACCCACGCCGAGTCGGCGTTCTGGCTGCGGGCTAGGTCTAGGTTTGGGCGGGGTGCCCTCGGGCGCTGGCGACGGCCTGGTTGATCCTAGAGACGACCTGATCAGCCGCGTCCAAGCTCATACCGGGAGTGTTGATGACCACCGATCCGGTGTACTTCGGGGCTTCCATCGGAGGCGCTACCAGAACCGTGCCGTCTACCTCGATGGCCTCTCTGCTTTGTGGCGGAGGGTTCGACGGGTTCTGCCGGTAGAAGGGGTAACGGGTGGCGGCGACAGCATCAAGTTTGCTGAGGCCCGAAGGAGTCAACCTCAACACCACCTCGTACGCGACGCCGGAACGGGCGCCAGTTCAGTCTCGGCGGACACGACATCGAGGGTCGTGAGATCCGCTCGTCCGACTACGTAGCGAACACCTCCGCCGGTGTACCCGTTGATGTAGGTGAGGACCACCGATGACGCGGAGGACTCCTGCTCCAATGTTGTCCAAGGGACGAGGGCCGGCGTGCTGCTCTGGCACGCCAACTCGGCGAAAGATCCAACCGGAGGTGGGATCACCGGCGCGCTGGGAGACGCCGGCGGGATGGTGCAGATAACAGGACGGAAATACAAGTGGTCCACACTGGAAGGCGGCGTGACCACGTGCTGCGTGACAGTTGGCGATGAATGTGATCCGCCACAGGAGGCTCCTACTACAAGGACCTCGAGTCCCAGACACACCAACTTATGAAAGGCCCCATCGACCGAGATCATAGGGTCTTAGGGGGTGAAATGTCCCATTTCTCTTGCATCCAACTCGCTCGCCTGGGTGAAAAGCCGAAAGGGACGGTGGAATCGGCAGCGTGGGATGGGTGTGTTCCAGAACGCGAGCGCATTTGGTTCGGTCGCCGTGTCAACCTTCGATATCCAGTCGGCGCTCCGCGCTGGTCGCTTAGTCCCGAGGAGAAGATGACTACTCCCTGAGATCGCCTCGGCTTGCCATCCAACTTGTGATCGCAGTCACGACGGTGGAGGCATCCGACACTGCTCGAATCGCCTCCTGAGCGGGAGTGTCGTCGTCGATGTTGTAGTCGGCACGGCTGCGCCGTTCGAATAGCGACCGCAGCAGCCGGCCGGCTTCGGGGTCCAGGCCCTGTTGCCTGACCAGGATGGTGGCAGCTGCGGCAACGACGCCCGAGTGCTTCGAGCGGACGACGCCGACGAGCGCCAGCGCCTCCTCCGCGGCATAGAAGGCGGCGTAGTAGGCCCGTGACACGGCAGCGGCGAGGAAACCGTTCCGGGCCAGGAGCTCGGCTGCCTCGAGCTCGTGACGGGCGCGGTCCATGCCGCCCCGGCGGGTGCTCAACTCACCGAGCGGCCCTGGGCCTTCGCCGAGGCCAGCAAGGGAGCGGTGGCCCGCCGCCAATCGTCCGCGTCGATGACGACCGTGGAAACGGTGATCCCGGACTCGAGGGTCTTCTCCCAGAGAATCTGGTCCATTCGGTGGGCGTCCTCCCACGGTGAAGCGGCGTCGCGGAGGATCACGGCCAGGTCGAGATCGGATTCCTCGGTGGCCGTCCCGTTCGCATAGGAGCCGAACAGGACCACATCCACCAGGCGGGAGCCGAAGAGTTCATGGAGCCGGATGGCGACGTCGTGGGCCAGATCGTACGGGTCGACCGTTCCCTGACCAACAGGCGGGTCCTCGAGACCCTGGAGTACCGAGTCAGCGGCCGAGTCGTCCACCAAGCGACAGTCGACCAGCCACTCGATGGCCCGCCGGCGCATTCGTACGTCATGGAACTTGAACCATGCCTCGCGCAGCTCCGGGAATTCGAAAAGGGTGTCCTTGAAGCGCCGGAACGCGCCCCTTCCCTCGATGGCCCGGCACAGCAGATCGGCGGCACGGCGGTCCGGTACCCGGGCCACGAAGTCCTGCATGTCCCTGTAGGCCTCGCTCGAGGGGACCTGGTCGATGTAGCGCGCGCCAACCTCGTCCGGGCACGGCTCATCCCCGTCCTCCATCCACGGGACGACCTCTCCGGTTGTGGGGTGAATGAACCACTGCACCATGTCCGAGTGGTCCTCCAATGCCTCGGCGAGCGCGCCGAGGTCTACTGCTGAGAGCTCGAGCATCTTTATCTCCTTTATCGCTCGATCTGCGTTAGCAATCGTAGGACCGACGGGGCCCGGAGTCGACGATTTACCAAATATGGACCATCCCGAGCTATCCCAGCCGTCGTCTGGGTGTCAGCGCGACGCCCTGAGCAGCCTCGGACCCCCTCACCTAGGAGCCTGCCCGAAGGCAGCGCCGACCAGAACTGACACCGCACAATCGTGCCCCATTCTGGTGCCGGCTCTGACACTTTGCCGGATCGAATGCTTCGCCCGCGAAACCTGGTGCCATCCGGTAGCTCCACAACCCCTTCAAGGGAGACATCGAAGCTCACGGATAGAGAATGTCACTCGTCGCCATGATTACTGCGCTGCCGTTCTGAGAGTTCTGGAGCACGTAGTCGGCAACTTGTTTAGATCCACCTTGGGAGTCTGAGGGTCTGGGATCCTCGGGCGTTGGACTCGGTCGGGATCGCTCACTAATCGGCTGCCGTCATCTTTGGGAGACCAGAGAGTGACGCCGAACGTTCTGTTTCGCGCTCCGGCCGATTCGTCAGCGAGGTGGGCTCAAGGGCGAACAATCGGCGCTCGGCGCCGCGGGCATCCCGGCATCCCGCATGGACCGACTATCGGCGGGTGAATGTGAGATGGGTAACGCCGCTGGGCGAGCTGGTCGCCTCGATCTCGAACCGTTGTTCAAGATCCTCGAGATCGTCCCATAGGCGTTCCCCGCGTCCGAGGACGATGGGCACGACCGCGATGTGCATGTAGTCGACGAGGTTCGCAGCGAGGAATTCGCGAACGGTTGTTGGCCCTCCGCCAATTCGTACATCCAGGCCGCCGGCCGCATTCCGGGCTGCTTCCAGGGCCTCGGCGGGGCTCGCGTCGATGAAGTGGAAGGTGGTTCCGCCCTTCATTTCGATGGTCGGCCGGGGATGGTGGGTGAGGACAAACACCGGAGTGTGGAAAGGCGGATCGTCGCCCCACCACCCTTGCCAGTCCTCGTCAGCCCAGGGGCCACGCTGGGGACCGAACTTGTGCCGTCCCATGATCTCGGCGCCGATGCCCGGGCCCCAGTTGCAGGCGAAGGCATCATCGGTGCCGGTGCTGCCGGTCTTGCCTTGCATCATCTGGAAGCTTCGGGTAGGGAAGAACCACTCGTGAAGCCTGTGGCCCGCATGCCCGAAGGGCGATTCAAGGCTTTGTCCCTCGCCCGTACCGAAGCCGTCGAGTGAAATCGAGAAGTTGTGGACCCGAACGCGCGACATTGCACTCTCCTTGTCAGACATACACCATTCAAAGCAGCCTCATGCGACGGGGACATCGCATGGTTAGACGACCCGGATCGCGGTTACTTATTGCCCGAGTCACTCAACCACACGGTCCGGTTCCCCGGTTCTGGCGATCCGGCATCGTTCGCATCGGCACGCTGAGAACCACCTTCCGTCCATCAACCCTCAGCTCCATTTCGAACGATCTCGCTGACATATCCAGCCAGCTTGCTCAGGGTCTGCTGGCCGCCCTCGATCACGTGATACTTCTCGACCGCTTGGTCACGGAGTTCTTTGGTCGGAAACACAGTGCGCATCTCGATCCGGGTCGCCGCGCCATCGGGCGCGAACGTGAGGACCGACTCGAACGCGTTCGGATCGCCACGGGACTCACCGTGCACCAGCGCGATCCGTTCCGGTGGGACGATCTCGGTCCAGGAGATCCACTCCTGGTAGTCCGTTCCGTCCGGGCCGTGCATCACGAAGTCCCACTCGCCGCCGACGCGAAACTCGAAGGACCGCGTGGTGGTGGTGAACCCCTCCGGTCCCCACCACCGCGACAGGTGCGACACTTCGGTGAAGGCCTCGAACACCAGCTCCCGTGGGGCACTGATGACCCGCGAGATCACGATCTCGCGGTCCGTCGTTGACTGCGTCGAAGCTCCTCGTTCCGTCGCGCTCATCAGCTACCCCTCCTGCCTTGCTTGCTTGAGGTTCTGCACGTACTTGTCCAGTCGGTCGAAGCTCTCGTTCCAAAATTGCTCGAACCCGCCAGTCCACTCATGAACCGGTCGCAGCCCGCGGGCGTCAAGGCCGTACAGGCGCTGCTTGCCTACCTTGCGGTCCCGCACCAGCCCGACCTCCCGAAGCACCCGTAGGTGTTTGGACGCCCCCGGCTGGGCCATCCCCAACTCCTGGGCCAACTCGGTCACCGGCCGTTCACCCGCCCGCAGCAGCACCAGGATCTCCCGGCGTTGCGGCTCGGCGATCGCGTTGAAGACGTCCGACGTCGTCGCAGCTCGAGCCATGGACCGCATCATATGCCCATATCAGCATATGTCAAGGAGGAAATCAGGCGGGGCGGAGGTTGACGCACCGGTGGTAACGGAGCCCAAGGGTGACCGTAGGGAAACGGATCCGTTTCAGAGCAGACGCTCCGACAGGACGGGCAGAGTGAGATTGCTCCTCCACCCCTGTCGTCGCTGACCCTGCTCCAATGTCCGACCAAGACAAGATCACCGACACATATCAGCAGCGCATCGAGTTGCAGGCGGGATGGCACGACCCAACCGGGAATCGGCAGGGTTCCGGGACACGCGGGGACGAACTGCCAGGATGGATGGATGGCAGTGAGCAGAGCTGACCGTCGGAGCGATCGCGAACCCCGAGTGCGGGCGATGTTCTCCGAGGAACACGTGGCCCCGGCACTCGACCTCCTTGAGCTGCTGGAGTTCGCGTGGCACGACTGCTACGGCGACGTCAGCCCCCCGGATGAGATCGTCGAGGATGTCCTGCTGCTCAGCGAGGGGTCGATCGATCTTTTTATTCACGCCGCCCGGCTTGCCGTCGCCGATTGGCGTGACGTGAAGGTCAACGCAGCGAGTCTCCGTGGATCTACGCCATAACGGCGGCGCATCCCACCGAGGCCCAGGGGTCGGCCAGCGCTCGAATCGGCGATCCGCTCTGGTCGCTTGCCGGCAACGAGAGAAAGGCTTGTACGGGCAACCGTATAGCTGAAATGAAATCACTAGAGCGGAACCTAGAGGTCGTCGGTACGATCTGACAAGGTCCCCACTGCGGGAGTTGAGATTGAGGCAAACCATCGTTCAGAGGTTCATACAAGATGGGCGCTTGGTTGCCATTCCCGCGAGACGTGCGAAGCGACTGCAGGTCCTTGATCTCCTCGCCCAGGAGTTCGAACCTGGTGTCCACTACCCCGAGTTCGAGGTCAACCGCCGTCTGAGTAGCTGGCACCTCGATGTCGCTGCACTCCGGCGCTATCTGGTTGATGAAGGCTTTCTCGATCGAACCCCCAACTGCCGCGAGTACTGGCGAGCCGGCGGAACCTTCATCTGCGACGACACATAACGCGAGCGCACCGGATTACTGGTCACCGCTCGCAGTCCTCGCACGAATGTGGTCAGCGTCGGGGGGTCAACTGATCCGTCGACATTGACACACTTCGGGTGGCCCCTCGTGATACGCGGGGCCACCAAAGCCGCGTACGACCTGCTGTTACTGGCCCAACCACTCGACCGCGAGTGACACAGCCCGCCCGACACCACATACCCGCCAGAGCGGGCACGCAGATCAACGCGGAGGGCACAACAATCAGCCGATAGCAGAGCACCGAGTCGGCAGGGCTTCAGGTCAGATGCCTGCGCGGTGATACCTTGAGCGGGGCGTGAACAAGTCGGATCGCTTTCTCCTGCAGCATCAGATATTCGAGGTAGGAGTGCGGGACTCGAACTGGACGAAGTCGTTCTCCACTCTTGCGGAGGCGCAGGCGGAAGCGGATCAGTATTGGCCTGGGCCTGACCACAACGTCCGGCAGGTGATCTCGGATCTGGAGACTGGCGAGGAGCTGGTTCGCTGCCTCGACAGGACTTGGGCTGCGTCGCGTCCTCATCCTCCCCCGTTTGCACCTGCTGGTTGGTCTTGAGCCGAGAGGTTCCCAGTCGCCACATTCGCTCCGGGTGAGAACGTAAGCGCATCCGATGACGGCCTCGGATAAGCAGCGAGCCCCCAAGCAGTGTTCTGGGACCGATCGCTACTTCGGCAAATGCTCTAGTTCTCTCCGCAGACTCTCCAACTCCTCGTTGAAGGCCGTTCGCCGCGCCTCCGTCCGCCAGTAGATGGGTATGTCCAAGCGGGAGAAAGGAATACGGGGAGGTGCCGGATGAAGGCGATCGTGGTGATGGAGCAGGGTGCGGGAGCGGCCGGGATGATGGCGGTGGAGCGGACCGAGCCGCAGGCGGCGATAAACGATGTCGTGGTTGAGGTTCACGCGTCGGGATTCGTCCCGGATGAGATGGAGTGGCCCTCGACCCCGGTCGATCGCGTCGGCCGTGACCGGACCCCGTCGATTCTCGGGCACGAGCTGGCCGGAGTGGTCACTGCCCTCGGCTATGGCACGACGGGGGTGTCGCTCGGAGAGCGGGTGTTCGGGCTCTCGGACTGGTATCGCGACGGCACCCTGGCGGAGTACGTGGCGATCGAGGCACGCAACCTGGCGCCGCTGCCGGGCGACGTCGACTTCACGGTAGGCGCGAGCCTGCCGATCTCGGGCCTGACTGCATGGCAAGGGTTGTTCGAGCACGGCCGGCTTGAGGCGGGGCAGAGCGTGCTTGCACACGGGGCGGCCGGCGCAGTCGGGACGATGGTGACGCAACTCGCACGCGAGTTCGGCGCGTACGTCATCGGCACCGGACGTTCGGCAGACCGCCAGAAGGTGCTCGACTTCGGCGCGCAGGAGTTCGTCGACCTTGACAACGACGTCCTGGAAGACGTCGGCGGAGTCGACCTGGTGTTCGACGTCATCGGCGGCGACATCCAGCAGCGGTCCGCAGGCTTGATTCGAGCCGGAGGAACGCTTGTGACCATCGTCGGGCCGACCGAGGCGCGGCCCACCGACGGCCTGGCGATCGACTTCGTTGTCGAGCCCGATCGTGGCCAACTGGTTGAGATCGTGCAGAGGGTGCGGGACGGACGATTGCGGACGAACATCGGCAACGTCGCGACCCTCGACGACGCCGTCGCCGCCCTCAACCCGTCCGAGCGGCGCAAGGGGAAGACGATCATCCGCGTTCGCCCATAAGGACTTGGGGAACCGACCGGACTTGGGGTCGAGCGCACAACGTCGGCGCACCAGGTTCTCCCAACGATGGAGTTGAGGAGCCGATTCGGCGTGATGCCCTCGCCGCCGAGAAGGGCAACCAGCGAGAGCGGGGGGGCAGAATGTCACTCGTATAACCGGAGGTGTGAGGCGGCCGGGCACCGCGAAAATGGGCCCAGGTCATGTGACACCTGAGCGCGTCGACGCCGTCATACTCTTGTTAGTGGACTACCGCTACGACCGAATCGGGATTGTCTACGGGCAACATCGTCACGGCGACCTGAGAATCCTGCGTCAGATCGAGCTGGCGTTGGGCCAGGCCGACACAGTCGTCGACGTCGGTGCCGGTACCGGTGCGTACAGCCCGGTTGCTCGCCGGGTCGTAGCTGTCGAACCGTCCGAAGTGATGATCGCCCAACGGCCTCAAAACGCGGCGCCGGTAGTGCGAGCGCTGGCCGACGCGCTGCCGTTTCCAGACCGATCGTTCGACGCTGCACTGGCCACTTTCACAGTGCATCACTGGAGCGACCCGGCTGAGGGATTGCGTGAGATGCGCCGGGTTGCTGCTTGTCAAGTCGTTCTCACCTTCGACCAGGGCGAGGATTGGCTCGACGAGTTCTGGCTCACCCGGGACTATTTCCCAAGAGAGTATTTCCGTGGGTCGATGTTCTCGGGGCTGGGACCCGTGCTGCAGGTGCTCGAAGCAAGCCGGGTCGAGGTTGTGCGGGTACCTGCGGATTGCAGCGACGGGTTCTTTTGCGCCTACTGGAAGCGGCCGGAGGCTTACCTGGACCCGGATGTGCGTCTTTCGATCTCGGCTCTGGCTCTGCTTGGCGATGAGATCCTGGAACCCGGATTGCGCCGCCTCGACGAGGACATAAGGTCAGGACGCTGGGCGGAACGCAACGAAGACTTGCTCGATTTCGACTCATACGACTGGGGCTACCGCCTCGTCATCTGCGAGCCATGACCCACCATCTTGGACTCGAGCTCTCAAAGGAGCGTTCAGCTGGCCGGAAGGACGCGCCCGAGCTGAGAGCAGCGGTTCAACGGTTGCCGACACAATGTTGAAGACGTTCCTCGGCCCGTATCAGAAGAGCATCCTGGACATCGGGCGCAACCTCGTACAGGCTGCGTCTATGGGGTTCTACGCAACGCAGATTCTTCCTCGAGCGACCAACTGGGTCATGGGTCGTAAGGAGTTCGTTCCCATACGTGCGCGCGTGGCATCGGACCTCAGCGGCGAGGTGGTTGAGATCGGCTTCGGCGCCGGGCACAACGTTCCTCACTACCCGAAGGACCTGAGCCGTGTCAGAGCCGTGGATCCGGACACGCTCGGTCGGAAGCTTGCAGCCGGCCGCCTGGCCGAGAGCCCGGTCCCTGTCGATTTCGTGGGCTTGGACGGGCACGAACTCCCACTCGAGTCGGGCAGTGTCGATTCGGTGCTCTCCACCTGGACCCTGTGCACGATTCCGGACGTGGACCGCGCTCTGTCAGAGATCTATCGCGTGCTTCGAACGGGGGGAAGGTTCTTCTTCGCCGAGCACGGCCGGTCTCCCGATTCGAAAGTCTCCCGGTGGCAGGACCGGCTGACACCGATCCAACGTCGGGTTGCCGGTGGCTGTCACCTTAACCGGCCGATACAAGACCTGATCGAAGCTTCCGGCCTAGAGCTCGCCAAGATCGACAACTACAACGTCAGCGGCCCCAAGTCCTTCGGCTATATGTACGAGGGCGTCGCTACAAAGGTCTGACGCCGCTCTTGAAGGCCACAGATCAGATCGCTGACCAGAACCCCTGCAGAGCTGCGGCTCCCTTGTCCGGATCCTGGACCATCCACCAATGACCGAGTCCTGGGAGCAGCGCGACCTTGGCTCCGGCTTGTTCTGCGGCCCAACGCGCGCGCTCCTCACCGCCGGTGTACTGATCTTCGGTTGGGATGATCACCAGGCCCGGGCGGGCGGCGGCGTCCTTGAGACGCTCGCCCAGTTGGGCCATCTGCGGCTGGGCGGCTGATCGGTAAAGCGCGAGGATGCAGCGGCCCATGGTCTCGTCGTTGCCTTCCGCAACGGCCGCGGCGACCGGACCGGTCATACCGAGCGATTCGAACATTGCGGCCCGGTCTTCAGCGGGGAGCGAAACTATCGCCGCTACCGCGTCCTCGCCGGCGCCAGGGGTCTGCCACGTCTGGGCCATGTCGTGCCAGACATAGTCCGGCGCCAGGCATCCGGCGATGTCCATCGCCCAGGAGCGGATGAGGTCCGGGCGGTCCATCGCGACCCGTATGACGTGACCCCCGCCCCAGTCGTGCCCGACCAGATCGACCGGCCCGCCCATTCCTTCGAGCTCTGAAACCAGCCAGGCCGCGTACTCGTCGGCCGTCGCGGTGAAGCCCTCGGGGACCGGAGCACCAAAACCTGGTGGCGAGAGAGCCACCACGTCGGTTCGGGCGAGGGACGACCGGAGTGGTCCCCAGATGTCTGCCGTCTCGGGATTGCCGTGTACCAGGACTACGCGTGCCAGCGGAATCACCTCCGTCTTTGACCGATCGCAAAGAACTGCCGCAAGAACTTACGCGTTACCACCCCTTGATCCGCCTCACTCATCTGTGTAGCATACTCAGTATGCTGCTCAGTGGGTTGGTTCGATGAGCTTGGTTCGATGAGCATCCGCCACGCCTTGCTGGCGCTGTTGAGCGAGGGCCCCAAGTACGGGCTTCAGCTGCGCCAGGAATTCGAGGCTCGCACCGGCGAGGTCTGGCCGCTCAACGTCGGTCAGGTGTACACGACCCTTCAACGGCTCGAGCGTGCCGGTCTGGTCGAGTCCGACGACGGACCAGAAGACGGCCCCCAGAAGGGCTTCCGGATCACGCCGGAAGGCGAGGAGGAACTCGCCGCCTGGTTGCGCACACCGCCGGACCTGTCTTTGCCGCCTCGTGACGAGCTGGTGATCAAGATCTTGATCGCCGCCCGGCTGCCAGACGTTGACGTGCACGAGGTGGTGCAGGCTCACCGGCGGTATCTGGTCCAGCTGATGCAGGAGTGGACTCGGCTCAAGGAGTACGCGGCCGATCGAGATCTCGAGTTCGCTCTCGTCGTGGACGCAGAGCTGTTCCGGCTCGACTCGGTCGTCCGGTGGTTGGACGCGGCTGACGGGCGGATCAAGCGAGCCGCGCTGGAACCGCCTGGCTCGCAGCCGTCACGTTTGCCGAGGTTGCCAAAGAAAGTGGGGGTGCGGCCATGAGCGCGCTGGAGTTGAGACGGGTTTCGAAGGTCTACGGCGAAGGCCCGACCGAAGTGCACGCCCTCAGCAGCATCGACCTGGTGGTGGACCGGGGCGAGCTCGTTGCGGTCATGGGACCCAGCGGATCTGGAAAGAGCACGCTGCTCACCATCGCCGGCACCCTCGAACAACCGACCGCTGGTGAAGTCTTCGTCGGAGATGAACTCGTATCGGAGATGTCGCGCAACGGGCGGGCCCAGCTGCGCCGGCGGTCGATCGGCTACGTGTTCCAGGACTTCAACCTGCTCGCCGGACTGACTGCAGTCGAAAACGTTTCACTGCCGCTCGAGCTCGACGGCACCGGCGCCAAGTCCGCTCGAACCGCAGGATTGGCCGCGCTCGAAGAGCTTGGGCTTGCCGATCGGGCATCCCGGTTTCCCGACGAGCTGTCCGGCGGCGAGCGTCAGCGGGTCGCGATCGCGCGGGCCGTCGTCGGCGAACGCCACCTGCTGCTGGCCGACGAACCGTCGGGCGCGCTGGATTCGGCGAACGGGGAGGCGGTCATGCGCCTCATCCGGATGGCGTGCCAGAGGGGAGTGGCCGGAGTAGTGGTCACCCACGACGCGCAGCTGGCATCCTGGGCGGACCGCGTCATCTTTCTGCGCGACGGGCGAATAGCCGACCAAACGTCCCCGCCGTCCGGGCCGGAATCTCTTCTCGCTCCAGCGCAGAACCCATGAGCACCGCGATCCTGGAGCGCCCGGTCGCGCCGGCGGCTCGTGGCGGCGGAGCTCCCGCCCGACGGGCGATCAGGCGCTGGGCGTGGCGGCTGTTCAGGCGGGAATGGCGCCAGCAGGTGCTCGTTCTGGCTCTACTAATAGTCGCCGTCGCAGGCACCGTCATCGGGCTCGGGGTCGCGTCCAACGCCGACCAACTGAAGAACAACCCTCAGTACGGCAAGGCGAACACCATCATCGACCTACCCGGATCCGACCCTCTGCTCACCGCCGACATCGACGCCATACAAAGCCGGTTCGGCACCGTGGACGTGATCGCCCACCAGAGCGTCCCTATACCGGGGTCGGTATCCAGCATCGACTTGCGGGCGATGAATCCGCACGGTCCGTACGACAGCGTGACCATCCGGCTCGACAGCGGACACTTCCCCAACGGTCCGGGCGAGGCAGCGATCACGAGCGATGTTGCCGTGCTGCTCGGCCTGCACATCGGGGACACCTGGGTGGAGGGCAACCAGACCCTTCGGGTGGTAGGAGTCGTCGAGAACCCCCTGAATTTCCGGGATCAGTTCGTGCTTGTCTCTCCGGGACAAATCACATCGCCGGACCGGATCTCGGTCCTCCTCAATGCAAGCCAGGGAGGCTTGCAGTCGGTGCATCTACCGAGCAGAAACGGCCTAACCGTCATGTCGCGAGGTCACGACAACAAGACGGCAGCCGAAACGCTGGTGCTCGTTTTAGGGACGCTAGGTCTGCTGTTCGTGGGATTGATGGCGGTCGCCGGGTTCACCGTGATGGCGCATCGAAGGTTGCGTTCGGTGGGCATGCTCGGGGCCTTAGGCGCAACCGACAGGAACGTCCGCGGCGTGATGCTCGCCAACGGCGCCGCGGTGGGCGTCACTGCCGCGGTGGTCGGGACGATCGTCGGGCTGGCAGGTTGGCTGGCGTTCGTGCCGACGCTGGAGT
This sequence comes from Acidimicrobiales bacterium, assembly GCA_036378675.1. Lineage (NCBI taxonomy): Bacteria > Bacillati > Actinomycetota > Acidimicrobiia > Acidimicrobiales > Acidimicrobiales bacterium. The sequence continues at coordinate 15,179 of DASUWA010000057.1, read as the reverse complement.
CGATCACCGGTCACCGGATCGCCCGGTTCTCGCTGCCATGGTGGGGGATAGCCGCAGCGATGATCCTCACTTTCATCACGGCGGTCGCTGCTGCATGGTGGCCGGCGCGAGCGGTGTCGCGCATAAGTGTCGTCGCGGCCCTATCCGGTCGGCCGCCTCGGCCTCAGCCGGCGCACCGTTTCGCCGCGCTCGGTGGAGTCCTTTTGTCGTCCGGCCTGGTTCTGCTCGCGTTCGCAGACCAACACCGTGCCGGTTTCATCATTTTCGGCACTCTCGGGACTGCGATCGGGTTGCTGTTTCTTTCGCCACTGGCGATACAGGCCATCAGTGCAGTCGCGCGACACGCTTCGGTTTCCGTGCGGCTGGCGCTTCGCGATCTTTCCCGTTACCAAGCCCGCTCGGGAGCTGCGCTCGGTGCCATCACGCTCGCGATAGGCATCGCTGCCACCATCGTCGTCAGCTCCGCCGCGGTCCAGAATCCCTCCGCCCCAGGAAACCTTTCGTCGCATCAGATGATGCTGTACTTCACGCCCGGCGGAGCCGGAGACCCTGTGCCGTCTCTTACCGCCGATCAGCTACAAGCGCTCAATACGTCGGTCAACCAACTGGCGGAAGCTATTCATGCCAACGTCGCATTGCCTCTCGAGCAGGCCTACGACCCCCGAACCCAGACCATCCCGATCCAGACCGACCATGTCGTTTGCACCGGCGCCGCGTGTGCCGGCGAGACGCAACACGACGGCTACCCGACTGCGATATTGGCCCAGGTGACCACCGGGGCGCGCGGCGAAGACGTGTCGTTCGTTCTGCCGCTTTACGTCGCCACTCCCGCACTGCTCTCTCACTATGGGATCAGAGAGGATCAGATCAGCGCCGACACCGAGATTCTCTCGTCGCGGACGGACCTCACCCGGCTGCAGATCTTCGCCCCCGAGTTCACCAACTTCTCCAAGGCCAGGGGGCCAGACAACTCGCAACGGATCTCACACCCGGCGATCCAGCATTTCAACCAACTTCCGAAGCTGAGCTCGGCTCCGACGACGCTCATCACTCCCCGAGCCGTCCAGCGGTCGGGACTGCAGCCAATTCCGTCCGGATGGCTGATCGAGACCGACCATCCGCTCACAGCGGGGCAGATAAGCACCGCCCGCCGGCTGGCCGCCAGCGCCGGCCTCTTCATGGAGACGAGGCACGCTCAGAACTCCCTGGCTTCGCTGCGGAATTGGTCCACCACCGCGGGCATACTGCTGGCGCTAGGCGTTCTCGCCATGACTGTCGGGCTGATCCGCAGCGAGACGGCAAACGACCTTCGCACCCTCGCCGCCACCGGAGCCAGCAACAAGACGCGCCGGAACCTGACCGGCGCAACCGCCGGCGCGCTGGCCCTCCTCGGCGCGGTCCTCGGCACCACCGGCGCGTACGCGGCTTTACTCGTCTGGTACCACAGGGATCTCCACCCGCTCACTCATGTCCCGACCGGCAACCTGATCGTCATCCTGGTGGGGCTTCCGTTGGTGGCAGTGCTCGGTGGATGGCTCCTAGCCGGGAGGGAACCGCCCGTCATCAGCCGTCGACCTCTCGAATAGGTCGCTAGCGGGTGACAGTCTTCAATTCGTCCAGCGAGTCGTGGACGAGATCGGCGAAGTCGCGCTTGTTGCCCTTGTGGATCCAGCGTTCGAAGGCGACCTTGAACACCGCGATGCCTGCCTCCGCGGCGAGACTTGCCCCGGGCTCGTTGACTCCGCGACGACGTAAAGCCTCGGCGGTCGCGGCCGCGAGCGTCGCCATCTTGATCAGCTCGCGTTCTCGAAGCTCCGGAGTAGAAGCAATGACGGCCTGACGCTTCCGGGAAAAGTCAACGTCCCGGAACACCGCTGCTGTGGCTTCCAAACCAGCAGCGACCGCATCGATCGGGGAGGCAGCCGCAGGTGCGTCGTTGACAGCACCGACGATCAGATCCTGCAATGCGCTCGACCCCCAGAACAGGACCTCGCGCTTGTCTGCGAAGTGGCGGAAGAACGTGCGCTCGGTGAGCCCCGCCCGGTTGGCGATCTCCGCAACCGTCGTGTCGTCGAACCCGCGCTCGAGGTAGAGCTCCATCGCGGCTTCCCTGAGCCGTTGCTGCGCGTTCGGTTCCCACCGGGACACAGGGCCAAAATACCTGATGACAGCGACTGACATCGTATGGCTAGGGTGATGTCAGTCCCTGACGTCGAGTCCGCCCAGCCGGGCGCAGCCCGGGGCCGGCAAGAGGACCGGCAGCAGGACCGGCAGCAGGAACCTGCAAGAGGACCTGCAATAAAACTGGAGGTGTGGTCATGCGCGTATTCGTCACCGGCGCGTCCGGGTTCATCGGCTCGGCAGTCGTTCCGGAACTGATCGGCGCCGGTCATCAAGTTGTGGGGCTAGCTCGCTCCGACGACTCGGCCAAGGCGATCGACGCCGCAGGAGCAGAGGTGCTGCGTGGTTCGCTCGAGGATCTCGACAGCCTGCGCAAGGGAGCATCCGAATCGGATGGGGTCATCCACTTGGCCTTCATCCACGACTTCACCAACTTCGAAGTGTCGGTTCGGACCGATCTGCAGGCAATCGGAGCCATCGGTGCGGTGATCGAAGGCACCGGACGGCCGTTCTTCATTGCGTCAGGGGTGGCGACTGTCGCAGAGGATCGGCCGGCGACCGAGCACGACGCGGCTCGTGCCGATTTTCCTCGCTCTCCCGCTGCGGAGATGACACTCGCGCTCGCCGGCAGCGGCGTGCGTTCCGGAGTCGTCCGGCTCCCGCCGACTGTCCACGGAGAAGGTGATCAGGGCTTCGTCTCGAGGCTCGTTGATATCGCCCGCGAAAAAGGCGTCTCCGGTTATGTCGCCGACGGCTCGAACCGTTGGCCGGCCGTGCACCGCGTCGACGCGGCGGTACTTTTTCGCAAGGCACTGGAGGATGCACCGGCAGGATCGGCCCTGCACGCGGTCGCCGACGAGGGCGTACCGGCGCGAACAATCGCGGAGGTGATCGGGCGGCATCTCGATCTCCCTGTCGCCTCTATACCGCGGGAGGCTGCGGCCGAGCACTTCGGTTGGTTGGGACTAATCTTCGCGGCCGACCTTCCGACGACGAGCGAAGTGACCCGCAAGCTCCTCGACTGGGAGCCGGCACAGCCGGGTCTGGTCGACGACATGGAGGAGGGGCATTACTTCGCGTGAAGCAACTTGGCATAGCCTTCGCGCGTGCCCGAACGCAGCGAGGAGGCGTTGCGTTCAGAGGTGAGGGAGTGGGTGACCAGCAGCTGGGACCCATCGCTGTCGCTCCGCGAATGGCGGACCCGTCTCGTCGACTCAGGGTGGGCGGTTCCTTCGTGGCCGCAACGCTGGTACGGGAGGGGACTGCCCGCGTGGGCCGACGAGGTGGTGCGCCGCGAGATCCATCGTTGCGGTGCGGTATCGACGGTCCCGGCGGGTCTTGCCGGCCCGACCATCCTTGAACAGGGCCCAGACCACGTCCGCGAGCGTTTCCTACGACCACTTCTCACCGGTGAGGAGGTTTGGTGCCAGCTGTTCAGCGAGCCGGCTGCGGGCTCGGATCTCGCCGGGCTGATCACCACCGCCGTTCTCGACGGGGACGAGTGGGTGGTCAACGGCCAGAAGGTCTGGAACACCAGCGCCCACCACGCCGATCTCGGGATGCTCGTTGCCCGCACCAACTGGGACGTCCCGAAGCACCAGGGCATCACGTATTTCGTACTGCCGATGAAGCAGCCGGGCGTCGAGGTTCGCCCCCTGAGACAGATGAACTACCACGCCTCGTTCAACGAGGTGTTCCTAACCGACGCGAGGATCCCGCGCGGCTGGGTTGTGGGGGAGGTCAACAAGGGCTGGACTGCCGCGCTCGCGACCCTCGCCCACGAAAGGCACTTCGGTGCTTTCGGGACCTCGATGCTCGACGGGGTGGACCCGGGACCTGCGCTGGACGAGGCGGTCGAAGAAGCCGCCGAACGTGCGAGGGTCTACTCCTGGTACCCGCAGCGCGCCGGGCGGGTCGACCTCGTCGTCGAACACGCGCGGTCGAGGAACGTCGATCGCGATCCGATCATCCGGCAGGAGGTCGCCCGCCTGATGGCGATGCACCGCGCCAGCCAGTGGACCGCCGACCGGGCGAGGGCATCGCGCGCGCTGGGACGTCCCCCGGGTCCGGAGGGATCGATCGGAAAGCTCGCCCTCAGCAACGTGGCGCGTCAAGCCGCCAAGGTGCACGCAATGATCGGTGGCGCCCAGGCGATGCTCGCCGGCCAGGACCCGCATGGCTCCCTGAACGGGCTGCTCGCCGAGATCCTCATCTCCGTGCCAGCCCAGTCGATCGCTGGCGGAACCGACGAGATCCAGAAGAACATCATCGGCGAACGCTCGCTCGGCCTTCCGCGCGAGCCGGACGCGTCGAAGGACGTTCCCTATCGCGAGGCACGCAACCGCTGACCGGACCCCTGGTTTAGAACTACCTTCGGGACATACGGTCCGGCTAGCGGCGTGACTCCGTGCGCGGCACGGGCGATTGCTCGCCTTCGACGCCGAAGCGGGTGAGGTTGGTCAAGTAGTCGATGAGCCTGTCGCGCGGAATGGCCGGGTCCGCAGCCCAGTGCGCGCCGGCCATGTGCACCATGCCGACGATCCCGTATGCCCAGGTCTCCGCCGGACCGGCGTCGACCCTTGCTTCTCGCAGGCCTTCGCCAACGGCGCGCGCCAGGGCAGCTGCGACTCGGTCGACAACGCTGCGGACCGCGGGCCCCCCGACGGCAGCGTGGTGGGAGAAGAATCCGTACAACGCCGGGTCCTCCTCGATGAACGCCACATAGCAGTCGATCGCCTGGCGGGTACGAACGCCCGGTGGTTCGTCGCTCAGGATGATCTTCTCTAGCCGGGCTAGGAGCTCGTCGGCGAAGCAGTCCGCCACCGCGGTGATCAGCCCGTCGCGGTCGCCGAAGTAGCGGTACAGGATCGGCTTGGTGATCCCCGCCTCGGCGGCCATCGCGTCCATCGACGCCTCCGGCCCGAGGCGGCGGATCGCGTCCGTCGCGGCGCGGACCAGGACCTCGCGGCGGGCCTCCCGCTTGGCGGCGAGCGAGGCATGGTACTCGGTCCGGGGGCTCCGGCGGGTATGACGTCTTACAGGCACATTTGCATTATAGGTGTAACGAGCAGTAACATTACTGATGGTAACACCATGGACCTGATTCCCCCGGAGGTCGACATGAGCCAGACGACCATTGCCCGCAGCCCCCAACCGAGCGCGGCAGCCTCGAGCGAGGAGATCAGGCGCCAGCTCCCCGGTTCGGAGGCGGTGCCGACCCGGCCGATGGATTTCGACAGCTGGATCGCCGATCTGCCCAAGCACTTCGCGGTGGACGGCGACATCGTGATGTCGCACATCCTCGCCGTGCTGTCGTCGGTGTTCCCCGACGGAGAGGACTACTTCGTGCGGTCGGTCCGCGCCGCGGCCGACGAGATCACCGACCCGAAGCTCGCCAAGGACGTCGAGGGTTTCATCGGCCAGGAGTCGATGCACGGCCGCGAGCACCGGGTCCTCAACGACAAGCTCGCCGAGCTCGGCTACCCCACGCACCAGATCGGCCACTACGTCAGGGTCATGACCGCGTTTCGCGAGAAGTTCCAGGGCAAGAAGACCAACCTCGCGTTCACCGCGGCGCTCGAGCACTACACCGCTTCACTCGCCGAGAACCTTCTCAGTCACGAGGAGGCGCGCCAGGAGATCGGCCATCCCGGGTTTCGATACCTGCTGATTTGGCACGCGCTCGAGGAGTCCGAGCACAAGGCGGTCGCCTTCGACGTCTACCGCACGGTCGGTGGAACCGAGCTGATGCGACAAGTGACGATGTGGTTGACCCACCTCACCTTCGTTCTGGAAACCGGGACCTGGGCGGCCATCTCCCTTGCACGCGATCCCTACGCCAGGCGCCACCCGCTCGACGTGGCGAAGAGCCTGTGGCGGCTCCGGAAGTCACCGTTCACCACCAAGGAAGCCAACCGCCACCTCTTCCAGTACCACCGAATCGGATTCCACCCGAACGACCGGGACACCACGGAACTGGTCGCGGCGTGGCGCGAGAAGCTATTCGGCTCGGACGGAGAGCTCATAGAGGTGCTCTCCCGAGCCTAGGCCGGTTACCGTTGGGGCCTGGATGACCCTGACGAGCTCGTATGCGCACGGTTTGAGCGACACGCCATTGCTGGGCGAGACGATCGGTGCCAACCTGACCGCCACCGCGTCGAGGCTTCCCGATCATGAAGCGCTGGTTGATTTTCCGTCGGGGCGCCGCTGGACGTACGCAGAGCTGCTCGACTGGTCGCAGAGGATCGCCAACGGGTTGTTGTCGAAAGGGGTGGAAAAAGGTGACCGGGTCGGCATCTGGTCCCCCAACTGCCCCGAGTGGGTGGCGGTTCAGTACGGAACTGCGCTGATCGGCGCGATCCTCGTCAACATCAACCCGGCCTACCGCGTTTCGGAGCTGGAGTACGTGCTCAATCAGTCGGGGACGAAGCTCCTGGTCAGCGCGACGCAGCACAAGACCAGCGACTACCGATCGATGGTCGAATCGGTACGTCCGAACATCGGGTCGATGCGAGAGGTTGTCTTCATCGGTGAACCATCGTGGGACGAGCTCGAGTCCGCGGGGTCGGGCATCGATGTCGCTGCTCTCGAGCAACTGGGCGCGTCGCTGAGCTTCGATGATCCGATCAACATCCAGTACACCTCCGGTACTACCGGGTTCCCCAAGGGCGCGACCCTCACGCACCAGAACATCCTCAACAACGCCCTCTTCGTCGGAGAGTTGCTCGGGTACAGCGAAGCTGACCGGGTGTGCCTGCCCGTGCCCTTCTACCACTGCTTCGGGATGGTCATGGGCAATCTCGGGTCGACGACGCACGGGTCGACGATCGTCATTCCCGCGCCGTTGTTCGATCCTGCGGCGACGCTGGCGGCGATCGAGTCCGAGCGGTGCACCTCCTTGTATGGGGTGCCGACCATGTTCATTGCCGAGCTCGGGGTCGAGGACTTCGGCCGGTATGACCTGACGTCCTTGCGGACCGGCTTGATGGCCGGCTCTCCCTGCCCGGTGGAGATCATGAAGCGGGTCCAGAACGAGATGCACATGAGCGAAGTGGGGATCGCCTACGGAATGACCGAGACATCGCCGGTCTCCACCCAGACCCGGGCCGACGACGATCTCGACAGGCGCACCGCAACGGTCGGCCGGGTTATGCCGCACGTCGAGATCAAGATCATTGACCCCGACACCGGTCGGATCGTTCCGGTCGGTAGCCCGGGGGAGCTGTGCACGCGCGGCTACTCGGTGATGCTCGGGTACTGGAACGAGCCGGACAAGACAGCGGAAGCGATCGACGCGGCGCGGTGGATGCACACCGGTGACCTAGGCGTGATGCGCGAGGACGGCTACGTCAACATCGTCGGGCGCATCAAGGACCTGGTTATCCGCGGCGGCGAAAACATCTACCCCCGCGAAGTCGAAGAGTTCCTCTACGGACATCCCGACATCGAAGACGTGGCCGTGGTCGGCGTGCCCGACGAGCGCTACGGCGAGGAGCTCATGGCGTGGATCCGCCTGCGCAAGGGCGCCGACTTGCTGGAGGCTGATGCCGTGCGTTCCTTCTGCGAGGGTCGGATCGCTCGCCACAAGATCCCGCGGTACGTGCACATCGCCGGCGAGTTTCCGATGACCGTCACGGGCAAGGTCCGCAAGGTCGAGATGCGCGAGGAGAGCATCAAGTTCCTCGGATTGGAGTCAGCCGCAAGCATCGAAACTGCTTAGGACAAGTACTCCTCGTCGGTTACGTGCTGGCCCCAGTTGGATTCGGCCATGTCGGGTGACGCCGGGGCTTCGGTGATCGACAGATGGGTCATGAATTGCCCCGGCGCCGAGCCGTGCCAGTGCCATTCGTCAGGTCGCGTGAATACCGTGTCCCCCGGGCGGATCGTCAGGGCGGCCTCGCCCCGCGACTGCACCCGGCCGACCCCTTCGGTCACGTAGAGGGTCTGGCCGGTGGCGTGGGAGTGCCATGCGGTACGGGCTCCGGGCGCGAAATGGACCGCAATGACCCGGACCCGTGATGGCTCTTCCCCGCGGAAGATGCTGTCGATCCAGACGTCCCCGGTGAACCAGTCGGTTGGGCCCTTGATGGTTGGAAGACTCGGAACCTGTTCCACGCTCGCTGGAGGATAGTCACGACCCGGGAAACCGACGGGTTCGAAGCCGGCGTTCGGGTGTCACGCTTCACCTATGCCCATGGCACGCCTGGGCCGATTGGTCGGGCGCGGTCGTGCCCTGGAGATCCTGCTCGGGGGTGACGACATCCCGGCAAGCCTCGCGGCCGAGTACGGATACGTGAACCGGGCGGCCCGGTACTTGGCTGGGCAGGAAGCCCGCTGTCGTGAGTTGGGTAAGTCTCAGTCAGTCAGTCACTCAGTCAGAGCAGGGGCACCGCCTTACTGGCGAGGACCTCACTGCCCATCATGTTCTCGATGGCGACGAAGTAGTTGCCGTTCATTTCCATCCCGTTCAGATGGCCGTTGCCGATTCCCTGGCCGTTGAGGGTGATCGCCACCATGTTCGTGCTCATGCAGCTGCTCGAACCCGGTTGGACAACGAAGGCCATCACTGTCTGCCCTGCGAGCGCCGCGTCGACAATGTGAACCTCGCCCTGAACGGCGCTTGTCCCGGGCACTGGTGCGCCGGTCTTGTTGAGGATCGCCCACCCATCGCTGGAAGACCCGCCGCCCTGTTGACATCCCATGCCGCTTGACGGCGTGGAGAGAGTGCTCTTTTGAGCACCGTTGCCGCCGGACGTTCGAGCCAGCGCTGGTCCAGCTGCAAAGACGAGCAGGCCCGCCGCTGGGGCGAGCCAGAGCACGCTACGTCGCAATGCACCTACCTCCCGTTCGTAGTTATGTCTGATGACTCCGCTGGCAATTCCGCGGTTTTAACCCCCGGTGAGACCCACACGGCTGGGCCAGTGCTTACCCAGTCATTCGAAGATTTCAAACTTTCCGGGCAAACCGGACAAGCTGCCCTCGTCACGAGGTGTTGGGTGATGGGCATGACAGGAACGATTCCAACAGGGCGGGTTCGCTCATCGATGCCGATGGTCGGCGGGATGGATGGGTGCGCCGGCGGTTGGGTACTGGTCACGGCTCCAGCCGAGGGTCAGTGTGAAACCGTGGTCCAGGTAGTTCCCAACCTCCACCCAGTGGCCGCCATGGTCAAAAGCGACGAGCTCGCGGCCGTCGGCATCGACATCCCCATCGGGCTTTCCGATACGTATCCACGTGCATGCGACGTAGAGGCGAGGAAGAAGCTCGGCCCTCGGGCCAGCTCGGTGTTCCCGGCTCCCATCCGTGCCGTACTGCACGCGATCACGTATGAGGAGGCCGCCGCTCTGAGCGTCGCGGCATGCGGGAAGAGCCTGCCCAAGCAGCTGTTCAACATCCTCGCGAAGATCGCTGAAGTCGATTCGGTCATCAGTCCCGAGTTGCAGAACAGTGTCTTCGAGGTCCACCCCGAAGTCAGCTTCTGGGCGATGGCCGGCCGGCCGATGGCCTACTACAAGCGGACGCCACAAGGACGCGACGAGCGCCTCGCGCTGCTCAGGAAGGAGTTCTCGGATTTGGATCGCGGGATCTCTTCACGTCCACCGAAGTGCTCGGTCGATGACGTCCTGGACGCGTACGCCGCAGCCTGGACTGCCAGGCGCCGGCTGGCAGGCACAAGTGTGCGCCTTGGCGGCGACGTGGACACTCGCGGCCTGCGGATGGAGGTAATCGCCTAGCCGCTAGTCCGAGGTGCGAACGTCTGGGTGACGGGTTTCCTCTCGCTCGCTACCGTTATCGCTGGAAGCGAGGAAGGAGAACCCGCTGATGTACGAAACCATCCTCACCGAGGACAAGGACGGGGTAGCGACGATCACCCTTAACCGTCCGGACCGGCTGAACGCCTACACGGCAAGGCTCGGACTCGAGCTGCGACACGCGATCGTCTCCTTCGATCACCGCGAGGACATCCGTGCCATCGTCGTCACTGGCGCGGGGCGCGCCTTCTGTGCGGGGGCGGATCTCGAGTCAGGTGCCGACACCTTCAGCGGGCGATCCGTCACGGGAGGCTCGGCGACCGAGCTGGAAACCGACGACAAGCGCCCTTACTGGGAGATGAACACACCGATCATCGCTGCCATCAACGGGCCTGCTGTCGGGGTCGGCTTGACCATGCCGATGGAATGGGACATCCGCATTGCCGCCGAAGACGCCAAGCTCGGTTTCGTGTTCAACCGGCGCGGCGTGATGCCCGAACTCGCGTCGAACTGGATCGTGCCGAGGATAGTGGGCGTGTCGCGCGGCTTGGAGCTGTTGATGACGGGCAAGATCATCAGGGGACGCGAGGCGGCAGCGATGGGCCTGGTGTCCGCGGCCGTCCCCGCTGAGCAGGTGCTGTCCACGTCGCTGGATCTCGCTCACGACATCGCGACCAATGTCGCACCGGTGTCGGCCGCCATAGTCAAGAGGCTCGTATACGCCAACCTGGCCGAACCAGACCGGCGGGCTGCTCAGCAGCGCGAGGGCAGGCTGTTCTCCTGGACCACCCAGCAGCCCGACTCGCGTGAGGGGCCGTTGGCATTCGTTGAGAAGCGTGACCCGCAGTGGAAGCTGTCGAAGAACGCCGACTTCCCGAAGGAGCTGTTCTCCCAGGTCTGATCAACCTGTAGCGAAGTCAGAAGGCGGGGGCAGGCACCGACGCGGGGACGACCGACACAGGGAGGGCACCCATCCGCGGAATGCCCGTATACCTGTCGTACTCGACGTCGGTCCTCAAGAGGCGGTTGGTGTTCGCCCCGTCGACGCGGGGGTTCTCGTCCTCGCCGGGGTTGCCACCAAAGTTGTGACTCATCGAGACGACTCCGGGTCGCAGGTTGCGGTCTTCCTCGGCGATGGTGATGATCGCGTCGTATTCGGAACGGACCTCCACCGCATCGCCCGCTGCGATACCGAGCCGCGCCAGGTCGCCGGGGTGCATGAATGCAGGGTTGTAGCTGCGACCTCGCATGAGACCCGGCAGAGTACGGCCCGTGGAATTGATGACTCGATTCTCACGACGCGGCGTGAAGAGAAACGGTCGCTCGTCGGTCAGTTGCACGGTCTGGCTCCGGTCCCGAATCTCGCCAAGTTCGGCGAGCATGTCGGCATTGCCCACATCGAGGCGATCTTCGCAGTCGGGGTCACCGGGTTCGACCCGCAGGTCGACAAGTTCTTCGAAGACGTGACCGTGAGGGTGCCGCTTCACCTCTTCCAACGAAACGTGGGAACCACGACACATGATCTCGTACAGATCGTCAGTAGTCGGCTCGTTCTCCATGTCGAGCGGTATCACCTCGATCGGTGCCTCGAGGTGTGCCCCGATGCGACCGAAAACATTGACCATGTTGAGAGACACTCCTAGGCGCTGTCCCAAGCGGTAGTACAACTGCCAGTCCTCGATGAGGTCGGCGCCGGCCGGCGGGTCGACCAGCGCGGGCGTGTACTGGGCGTAGGGCGCGCGGAAGCCGTAGCCGGGATGGAAGTACTTGATGTACTCGGTGATCTGCGTGATGCTCGGCGTTTCGAGGGTCATCTTGGTCGCGACCACGTAGTCGGCCATTCGAGCCATCGGGGAATACTCCACGTCGGTCGTGACCAGCAGTTCAAGCGACTGCATGGCCTCACTGGTTCGGCGCTGGTCGGGCCACGCCATCATCGGGCTGCCGCCGACGTTGAGCAACGCGCGGATCTGCCCTTCCCCGGGGAGCAGGATCTCATCAGCCAACGCAGCAGTGGGAAGTCCGCCATTGGTCTGTTCAAGCCCGCGCACGCGCATCTTGTGGCCAAAACCCAAGGCTCGATAAGGCCCGCGCGCTTGAGCCTTCGCGCGGTTGGGGGGCATCAGAACGTTGGGGCGCTCGATCCGATCGCCTTCACGGGCCCACCAACCTCGAAGCGACATAAGGCACAACAGCAGATACGACACCACACTCGTGCAGCTCGTCATGCTGATCCCGGTGCCCCCACCTGCGCCGCCGCGCCGAGCGGTGCCGAGGGTTCGCGCCGCTTCGAGCAGGTCGTCGATCGGGATGTCCGCCTGCCGGGCGACGAACTCGGGAGTGAATGGCGAGACCGCAGCCCTTAGCGACTCGACGCCACGGACATGATCTCGGACGAAATCCTCGTCGACGAGTCCGTCACGGAGGATGACGTGGAGGATCCCCGCCATCACGACGGCGTCCTGTCCCGGGCGGGCCTGGAGATGGACGTGGGACCATCGTGCCGTCTCGGTCCGCCGGGGGTCGATCACGATGACCTTGGTGCCCCGCTCGACCGCCCGGGCGAGACGCTTCGAAGGGTTCTCGGCGAGGAACTGCTTCGAGATCACTGGGTTGGTGCCGGCGAAAAGAAAGGCATCGACTTCGTCGAAGGGAGTCCGCCCACCCAGCCAGAGGCCATGGAATGCGTCGGCGATGCGAGTTCCGGGCTGGTCGATGGATGCGGCGGAGAAAATCATCTTGCTGCCGAGCGCGGTCAGTAACGCAGCGGCGATCGAGCCCATCGCGGGATAGGCGGAGCTCGAAGTCCCGATATAGATAGCGACCGAGTTGGGACCGTGTCGGTCGATGACATCACGTAGGCGGTCGGCAATCTCGTCGACTGCGTCCTCACTCGAGATTCGCTCGTGAGACCCGTCCGCACGGCGCCGGAGGCTGTGCAGCAACCTTCTCGGGTTCGCGTGCATCTCCGGCAGGGCTCGACCCTTGGGGCACGTGTAGCCCTCGAAGAGGGGCGCTTCGCGGTCGCCGTGAACCTCGACTGGCCGCCCTTCCGCGATGGTCACGACGATCGGGCACATCGCGGTGCAGAGCCGACAGGTACTGGTCTTCGTGATCGTCATACGACCTCACAGTTTGCCGTGTCCGGATTGTAGACAGCGTTGCGGTCCGGCGCCCCCGGCATCCAGCACGAAGCCGGCGCCGGGTCAGAAGGCAACTACTCGATCGGATTCGGCGATGAGGCGAGCCACGTCAGGTGGGACTCTCGCGAACGTGCGCGAGGACCATCTCCGTCGCGTCGCCTCCAACAACTACCCCTACATCCTGCCCGGCCTCCACCGACCCATTGGCCGCCAGGTGCAGAGGGATCGATGCCCGAGTGGGATCCGCCGAACCGGCGATGGCGAGGTCCAGCACCTTCATCAACAGAAACAATAATGTCGTTGGCCGGCTCGACTTGCCTAGAGACGCGCTCAGAATTAGTGCGCCGCTCCGTCTGCATTGACATGAAGCTCACCATTCAGACGTTCCTGACCCTCGACGGCGTGATGCAGGCCCCGGGGGGACCTGAAGAAGATCCCAGCGACGGTTTCACCCACGGCGGCTGGCAGGCCCAGTTCCCCGACCCCGCGGTCGGCGAGTTCGTCACCGAACTCAACAGCCACGCGAGTGCGTTCCTGCTCGGTCGTAGAACCTTCGACATCTTCCGCGGCTACTGGCCAGATCAGACTGACCCCGACAACCCCATCGCCACGGCGATCAACTCGTTGCCCAAGTATGTCGTGTCCAACTCGCTCAGAGAGGCGGATGCCACGTGGAGGGGCGACCACCCTGACACCGCTCGACTCGTGACCGGCGACGTCGTCGCGGCGGTGCGAGCGCTTAAGGACGAACCCGGCGACGAGCTGCAGATCTGGGGCAGCGGAAAAATGCTCCAGACGCTGTTGCAGTACGAGCTAGTCGACCGTTTCCGCCTGATGACGTTCCCGCTGGTGGTCGGCTCCGGTCGCAAATTGTTCAATGACGGCATCGTCCCGGCGACGATGCGGCCTGTCGAAGTCACTGTGACCGACCTTGGTGTCGTCATCGGCACCTACGAACCAGCCGGTCCGGTTCACCCCGGCCAGATGTAACCGGCTGGGCAACTCGACCGACGCGCAGTCGAAGAATCAACGAGGATGGGCACCGTGGATCCTCGAGACGAACCCTATTACCGGCAGGATCTGGCGCTGGTGCACCACCTGGGATTCGGATTTCACGCCGACTCGGTCGCGCCTGGAATCCTCAGCCTCCTCGAGCCGATTCTCGAGCGGAACGGTCTGGTAGTGGAGCTGGGTTGTGGCAGTGGGCTGCTGACTCGCCATCTGGTCGGTGCCGGACATCGGGTGATCGCAACCGACGCATCGCCCGTCATGCTGGCTCTTGCCCACGAGACAGCCCCTACTGTCGAACGATTCGCCCAACTTGTCCTCCCGGACGATCCCATACCGGCATCCGATGCAATCGTGTCCGTTGGCCATCCATTCAGCTACTTGCCCGACGAGGCGTCGATCGACCGCGCGTTCGTCGCGGCTGCAGAGGCGCTCCGTCCTGGTGGGCTGCTTATGGTTGACATTTGTGACCTCGAGTGGGGAACAGCCCGCCGGGACGCTGCAACTGCTGGGCGGGTGGGTGAGGACTGGGCGATCATCACCGAGTACTCGACGCCTTCCCCGAGCCGTTTCGTCAGACAGATGGCTGCGTTTGTCCGAAACGAGGACGGGTCGTGGCGGCGCGACGACGAACGGCACGACAACGTTCTCATTGATACCTCGCGCCTGCCGGGTCTGCTCGCCAGGCATCAGGTTGATGCCACCGTCACGACCTCATTCGGAGGCGAAACCCTGCCGGTCGGTCTCCGCGCGGTGATCGGCCGGCGACGAAACGTCGCCAAGTCGTGACGATCATCCGAGATCCTCGTCGTCGAGTGGAGCACGGACGTTGACTAGTCCACAAAATGGCCTTTGAGGACTATTCAGTATCAATAGCCATTCTGTCACGGTGATCCAATGCCGTGGTGGAGCTGGGCAATCATCGGATACGTCGGGTTGATCGTGCTGCTCGCGGCTGCCCTTATGACTGTGTCTGGCGTCATCGAGCTGCGGTCACGCCTCCGGTGCCGGCGGGTGGTCCGCGGGGCGGAGCGATTCCTCGCCGAAGCACTGTCGTCGGTCGGTAGCTCTTCAGTGCCTGGGTAGCAGAGCGCCCGGCGGAGCTCCCTCTGCGGTTAGTCGCAGCGGGCATCCAGCACGGTGGCGCCGTCGCCCC
>DASUWA010000056.1 GCA_036378675.1 Acidimicrobiales bacterium | reverse complement strand
TAGGCGTGAACCGACCATGACGTGCTCGGCGGGTTGGTCACCGCGTAGCGGCAGTTGAAGCCCGACGTGTCATCGGCGGCGGCGGCGGTGTTGTCGTTGCCGCCGTATACGTCCTGCGGGACCATTTCGTAGATCGGGAAGCGCTCCTGGTACAGGGTCCGAAATATGGTGAGCACGTCGCCCACGACACCGGCATTCACCACCATCGCTCCAGTGTGAGATGTTGAGTCGAAGGCCCAGTAGCTCATATGGATCATCCGCAGCTGCGAAGGCGGCAAGGGGCAACCCGGGCGCCAGGTCGACGGAACATCGGCCGCAGTCACGGCGCTGACGTTGTAAGCGAATGCCGGAGGGTTGGTCACCGCCGGCAAAGTCGTCGTCGACTTGGTCGTAGGCGGAACTGTCGACGGGACCGTAGATGTCGACGAGGTCGTGGTCGCGACATTGGCTGCCGACTCATTCCGAGCCGAAGCCCGGCGGTCACCAGACGACCCGCACGCACCGACCGCGAGCACTACGACGGCCACGAGCGCGTACCGTAAGGGGGATAACCGGGAGAGAGTCGAGGCGGACATGACCAGAACGCCGGCCAAGCCTAGACGGCTGTCGTCTTTGGTCTTCGTCGCGGCCGCGTCGATTTCTCTATCCCTCTCTGCGTGCTCGAGTTCCATACGGTCGAGTGCAAGTGCAGCAGCGCCATCCAAGTCATCGTCGACCGCGGCGACCACTTCGAGCACCGTGCCAGCAACGACGACGATCCCGGCGACTATCGCCACTACGAGCACATCGACGATCGGGCGCCCGACCACGACGGTCTCGCGAACGGCAACGACACCCACGGTCCAGCGCAGCACGACTCCAACGGCTTGCGCTCCCTCTTTGGCCGGGGAGCTTTCCTCCACGGGGAACTCTCGGCAGCTAGTCACCGTCGAGGGCACCGGGTACACAACCCAGACCGCGACAGTGACGCTCTGGCAGCGGTCGGGCGGCTGCTGGTCGGTCGCCGGCGGCCCGTGGAGCGGGTTCATCGGTTACAACGGGTTCTCCGACCACAAGCGGGAGGGCGACGGAATGACCCCTACGGGCGCATACGGTTTCGGTCCCGTCGTGTACGGCAACGCAGCAAACCCTGGCGTACACGAGGCCTACCACCCGTTGGTGTGCGGTGACTGGTGGGATGAAAATGCGTCGTCCGGGGCTTACAACACCTTCCAGCACGTCGCTTGCGGAAGCACTCCCTCTTGGGCGTCCGGCAGCGAAGCCTTGTGGACCGAGACCCGCGCGTACCCGAGTTTCGCGGTCGTCGACTACAACGCCGGCCCGATCGTCCCCGGCGCCGGTTCCGCGATCTTCGTGCACGCTTCTACGGGCGGTCCAACGGCCGGGTGCGTGAGTGTTCCCTTGGGCGACCTCGACACGTTCCTGCGCTGGATGCAGCCGTCGGAGTCGCCTCTGATCGTCATGGGCCCGGTGAGCGAGATCTCCAGGTTCTGATCGCTGCGCAACAGAGACGCGTTCTGGGCGTGGGTTTCGCTGTCCGGGCGTGGAATTCGACCTCGCGCAGCCTGTTTTCATACCCAAAGACGCGACTTGCGCCCGAAGGCGGACGCACCCCGTGCGTACGGTCAGCCGCCGGCGATCGCTCCGATCACGTAGAACGTCTCCTCACCCGCCGCGACTTTGTCGGGAAGCGGCGCGTCAGGCGACTCGTGGGAGATGTCTTCTTCGCAAGCGTAGAAGCGGACGAACGCACGGCGCTTCCCACCGTCGTGGTCGCGAATGGTTCCCCGGAGCACCGGGTAGCGGGTTTCGAGTGCGTCAAGCACCTTGCGCTGCGTCGCCGGCTGCTCGACGTCGACCTGAACTTCGCCGTTCACGCCGGCAAGATTCTTCAGGTGCGCTGGGAGCATCACGCGGATCAAGGGTGCTGCCTCAGGTCAGCGTCTGGACCTCGACCGACAGCACCGACGGCAGGTCGCGGACTATCGGTCTCCAGGTGTCCCCGCTATCGGCCGAAGCGTAGACCTGACCGCCGGTCGTCCCGAAGTACACACCGCATGATTCCATCTGGTCCACGGCCATCGCGTCTCGGAGCACGTTGACGTAGCAGTCGTCTTGAGGCAAGCCATTCGTCAATGCTTCCCACTCGTCGCCACCGGTCCGGCTTCTGTACACGCGGAGCTTGCCGTCGGGCGGGTAGTGCTCCGAATCACTCTTGATCGGCACGACGTACACGGTTTCCGGATCGTGTGAGTGGATCGCGATCGGGAATCCGAAGTCGCTCGGTAGGTTGCCGCTGATCTCACGCCAGGTGTCGCCACCGTCGTCGCTGCGCATAACGTCCCAGTGCTTCTGCATGAAGAGGGTCTCAGGGCGCGACGGGTTCAAGGCGATCCGGTGAACGCAGTGACCAACCTCGGCCTCGGGATTCGGGATGTGCTCCGAGCGAAGCCCTCGGTTCACCGGTTCCCAGCTCTTACCGCCGTCGTTCGTGCGAAAGACTCCCGCGGCAGAGATCGCGACGAACATCCGGGAAGGATCCTTCGGGTCGATCACGATCGTGTGCAGGCACATACCGCCCGCCCCCGGAGCCCAGTCCGGACCGGTGCCATGCTGGCGCAGCGCCGGCATCTCTTCCCACGTTCCCCCTCCGTCGGTTGACCGGAACAGAGCAGCGTCCTGCACCCCCGCGAAGACGGTGTCGCGCTCGAGCGGCGACGGCTCGAGATGCCACACCCTCGTGAACTCCCACGGTCGAAGGCTGCCGTCGTACCACTGGTGGGTGCCGACTTCGCCTTCGTAGGAGAACTGGTTGCCCACCGGGTTCCAGGTTTTGCCGCCGTCGTCGGAGCGCTGGATCAGCTGGCCGAACCAACCCGTGGACTGGGACGCGTAGAGGCGATCGGGATCCACCGGCGAAGCCGAGACGTGGTACACCTCCCAACCGCCGAAAAAGGGCCCCTCCACTTTCCAATCCCGCCGGCCGCCGTCAGCCGTCAGCACAAAGGCCCCTTTGCGGGTGCCAACCAGAACCCGGACAGCGCTCATCGAGCCTCCTTGTTGGGTTTGTCGCGAAAACCGTCTACCACGCAAGACGTAGGACCGGCCCCGGATTCATCGGCGGGGCTCCGGCCAGTCAGCTCAGGCCAAGTGCGGCGGAGCAGGCTGGCCATTGGCCCCACCCCGACTCGGCCTGGAGCTTCTGCGCTGCGGCATCCTGCATCGCCGGGGGGCCCAGGTCGGGCCTGCCGGGGAAACCGAGGTCCGTCCACGTCTGCTGGCTGAACTGGTACGCACCGTAATAGCCGTTGCCAGTGTTGGCCTGGTAGTTGTCCGAGGACTCGCATTCCCGAAGCTGAAGCCAGACACCGCCGGCTCCGCCGTCCGTGCTCTGCGCCGCTGGAGCCGGTGCAGGCGCTGCCGTGACCACGGGAAGCGTGGTTGATGGAACCACTGCCCGCGGGAGCGTCGTAGGTGGCGCTGCGGGAACCGGTGGAGGTGTAGACGCGACGGTCGCCCGCACCACCGCCACCAGTCCGCCGTTCACCGGCAGACCCTGCACGGGCGATTTGGCCTGGGCCGCGAGCGCGGCAGCCTTGGACTGGGCCTGCTGTTGGGCTTGCGCAGCCACCAGGCTGGTGAGCTGCGCCTGCAGGCCGTCGAGACGCGCCTGGTCGGTGGAGGCCTCTGCAAGTGCCGCCTGCCGGGACTGACCGACCTCCGCCAGGGCGGCGGACGCTGCAGTCTGCTGCGCGGCGAGCTGAGCCTGGGCGGCCGATAGCTCCCGTCGGCTCGTCCGGTACCGGTCGACCGAGTCCTTCAGGTCGCCAGAGGCGACCGAGACGTATTCGGCTCGAACGGCAATATCCGGACCATGATCGGACGGCAACACGCTCGGAACCCCGCTGTAGGCGCCGGTGTAGCTGCTGATCGCCTGCTGGCGAAGCTGCAACGAGATCGCGGCAGTCTGGGTACCGAGCGACTGGACCTCCGCGATGGCGGATCCCACCTCGTGGGCTAGGGCCCCGGCCTCGAAGGTTGCCCGGTTGTAGGCGACGGTCAACTGGTGGATGCGTTGTGCGCTCGCCACCACCGTGGCCTCGAGCGACGCTATTTGTGCCCGGGTTACCGAGATCTGGTCCGCCGATGCGCTGGGCGCGCCGAAGCCCAAGGCTGCCGGCAAAGCCGATCCCGCCAGGGCGAGCGGTGCGGCCAGCAACGCTGCGGCGACAGCCCGCCGGCGGCGGTCGCCTCGATGGACGCTCGGAACGAGTGCCAAGACGGGAACCCACGCTAGCGGGGCTGTGTTGCCCGAGTCCAGCACCAATTGTCCTATTTCCGGGCCGCCGGGCGAAGGGCACTCGGGTCCGCGACAATGAACCCGGTGTTGGAGCGGGCACTGGGGGCTGCGGTTTCGATCCTCGCGATCGGCAGTCTGGCCGGCGCGGCCGCCTTGAGCTCCACCAGCGGGAGCGGGCCGGCACATCCCGTTCGAGTCGCCTCCGGTACGACCACGACGCAGCCGTCTACCACGGCCACTCCGCCGTCGACCGCCAGTGCCACAACTACCACCGTGCCGCCCACGACGGTGCCACCGACCACCAGCACCGCTGCGCCCTCTGCAACCGCGACCCTCGCCGGCTGCCCGGTGCCTCCCAAGCCCGGGCCGACCCAACCCTCCCCGCCGACGTGGCATCCGGCCACGCTCGTTCCGGACTCGGCGCTCCCCCCGGTGCAGCCACCCGCCCCGTGGCACAGCTCCATCGATGCCATTGCCGGCAAGGGCATGTGGGTCTGGCAGTGGTCGCAGACGGACGGCGGCAACCCGCAAGCGGTCGTGGCTCAGGCGGTTTCTGCAGGCTTGCACCAGCTTTGGGTCAGAGTCGGGGACTCTAAATACGGCTTCTACGGCGCCGGCGAACTCCAGACGCTCGTGCCGGCCGCCCACGCCGCCGGCCTGGACGTGGTGGCGTGGGGATTCCCGTATCTCTACGACCCGGTCGGGGACGCCAACTGGACGGCGCAGATACTCGCCTGGAGGGGACCGGCCGGCCAGGCGGTCGACGGCTACAGCGCTGACATCGAACGTCCGAGCGAGGGGGTCGACCTGACCGCCCAGCGCTCCGCCGTGTACCTGCAGAACGTCCGAAAGGCCGCCGGGACGGTTCCGGTTATCGCCACCGTCTACCCGCCTCTTGACGCCTATTGGAGCGGCGGCTACCCGTATTCGACGATAGCCACGTACGTCGACGCGTTCGCCCCGATGGTCTACTGGGAATGCGTCGACCCCGGGGCAGCAGCGCAGTCCGCTGTCCAGCGGCTCTCGACCCTTCGCCCGGTGCATGTCATTGGCCAGGCGTTCAACATGGCCGACGTCGGTGGTCGGGTGGTGCCCCCCAGCGCATCCGAGATCAACGAGTTCCTCGCCCAGGCCCACCGATACGGCGCAGTCGGGGCTTCGTTCTGGGTTTGGCAGTCAGCAACCCCCGAGGAGTGGGCGGCTCTCTCCGGATTCCGTTGGTGACTGAGAATCCACTCGCCGGCTCGAACCGCGTTCAGCCGGTCGGAGTGTGACCTTTCGGGGTGTGCTCGGACAGGAAGCTGCTGATTCGCTCGGCCGTTTCGGAGTGCCGCTCCGGGCCGGCCCACTTGTAGACCAGTTCGGCGTAAGGCGCCAGCTCCGCGATCTCTTCGGCGGCGGCGGTCGGATGAAACTCGTCGTTGCCGGCGAGTATGAGCATCGGCACCGTACATTGCCGCACGAAGTCGCGATCGACCGAGAAAACGAAGTCACCTCCGAACATGCGGTCGCGAAACGCGCTCACGGTGTCTTCGCTTGCGCCGATACCTTTGGCGCGCAAACCGGACGCCCACTGGTCGAACATCTCGATAAACAGACGCCGGTTGTCCGCAGTCAACCCGATCGGATTCTGCAGCACTGCCGCGGTGACCCGCCCGGGAGCACGCTCACAAAGCGCAAGGGCGTACGAGGACCCGATGCAACCGCCCATCGCGTGAGTAGTCGACCGATTCAGGTCATCGAGGAGAGCGATCTGATCGTCGCTGTAGGTCTGCCATCCGTCGCCCGGCCCAACCGGGCCGCTTGACCCACCGGCATTGCGCTGGTCCATCGAGATCACCTTGAACTGATCGGAAAGCACCTGCCTCGGATCGATCCATGGCATCGGTACGCCGGGCTCACCTGGGCGCTCCGACCACAACCGCGCTACAGAGTGCATGCCGCCGGGTGCGAACAGGATCAACGGGTAGGCATCGGCCGGGCCGTGGACGTCGTACTGGATCCGCACGCCGCCGGGGCGTTCGAGGACTGGCATTGGTCCGACGATACCTAGGCCGTGACTTGTCGGCGCTGCGACGGCGTGAATTCGATCATCAGCTTGGTTGGGCCGAATATCCCGCCCAGCGGGGACCGCCACTCCGCCGGCTCGGCCATGCGCATCCCCGGCATCGCTGCGGCAAGAAGCGGGAGCGCCTCCTGCATCTCAGCTCGTGCCAGATTCGCCCCCAAGCAGTGGTGGGCACCTCCACCGAAGCCGACGTGAGGTTCCGGCCTGGTGGTGTAGATGTCGAAAGCATTCGGGTCGTCGTACACCTTCGGGTCGTGGTTGGCACCCGCAAGCGACAACGACACGAGCGTGTCCTTGGGAATGAGCCAGCCGTCGATCTCGATGTCCGTTGTGGTGACCCTCGGCACGACGGACACGACGCCGGCCACACGCATCACCTCGTCGACGGCTTGCGGCGCCAACTCGGGCCGCTCGGCCAACGCAACCCAGTCATCAGAGTGATCGGAGAAGATCGACATCGCCATGCCGAGCTGGTTGCGGGTCGTGTCATAACCAGCGAAAAGTAGCCCGCCGAGCAGGGACATGAGCTCGTAGTCATTGAGCCGATCGGAGCCGTCCCGTGCCGCGATCAGCTCCGAAACGAGGTCGTCCTTTGGGTTCTTGCGCCTGTCTGCGACAAGGTCGGTCAGGTACGCCGCAAGCTCCGACTGCGCGCTCTCGACCTGGGCTCGGTACTGAAACAGCTCGAGAGACAGGAGATGGGTGAGTGAATCACCCCAGCGAGAGAACAGGGGATAATCCTCGCGTGGGACACCCATGAGATGAGCAATGACCTGAACCGGGTAGCGGTCAGCGAATTCGCTCATGAACTCGCATCTTCCCGTCGGGACGAAACCGTCCAACAGCTGTTCGACCAGCTCTCTCATGAACTCCCGGTGGCCGTCTGCGGCTCTCGGCGTGAACGACCGTGAAACGAGCCGCCGGATGCGGGTGTGATCCTCACCCTCGAGTCCCAGAAGGGAGGACGAGGCGAGATCGTACAGGGGTCCGTCGTTGACGCCCTGCAGCCGGAGCAGGTGCAGCAGTGAGCTATGCAGCAAGCGGTCGCGAAGGAGGTCGTGAACCTTGTCTCGGTCGACGACCGAAGCGCCCAGCGGGGTGCGGAACACCGACGCCTGCTTGCGAAGCTCAACCACTCTCGGCTCGGGGTCCGCCATGAATTCGGGGTCAAACAGATCGAGATAAGGAGCCTCGGACAGCGACCGCACTTCCGCATCTTGCCGCCGAGCGGATGTGTGCCACAAGCCCGGGTGGTAGACCGTGTCCGTCGGATCCCTTAGCCTGAGATCGCGGATCCCGAATGAAAGGCGGCTGATGTTTTCAGGCTGGAGGGAGAAACGCGTCACGCACGGCCGAGCCACTGACGGCGGCTGGGGGCCGCCCTACCCTCCGCCCGACCCGTTGATCCCGGCGGCGCCCAATGTTCCTGCGCCGGGTCCGCCGGACCGTTCAGTGATTCGGCACACCCGACGCAGGCGACATAGCGCAACCGCGACCATGTGGCTCATATCTGCGGCGGCATTCGGCGCGGCAGCGCTCGTCGCTCTGGCGGTGTTGACGACCGGCCTACCGTCGATTGGTCACCCGCATCCACAACGGACCGCGCGCGCGGCGACCAAGGCTCGGTCTACAACGCCGGCGCCTGCCATCAAGAAGTCATCGTCCCGTAGCGCGCAGTCTCCACACAGTTCGACAACGACCCCTCCTGCGGCTGACGGACAGAGCGCGAGCAGCCGCTCGACGCTCACGGCGGTAAACGCGATCATCGACGAGACGGGTGCCGGTCGCGAAAAATTGATAACCGCCATCGACGCGGTCGAGTCGTGCTCGATGCAACCCTCGGATGGCGAGGCTGCAGTCGGCCAAGTCGTCACCGAACGCGAGCAAGGGCTCAGCGACCTCAATCGATTGGACAAGGTCGAGTCAACCCCGCTCGCTGACCGTTCGCTAATCCAGAGCCTGATTGCAGTGCTCAACGACTCGGTCCAGGCCGACCGGGCGTACGTAGCCTGGATGGCGGACATAGCCGGAGGCGGTGTGACCTGCGGAGCCAACCCGATGAGCGATGCGAACTTCGCCGCTGGGCAAGCTTTCTCGACCAAGGCGGATAGCGACAAACAGGTATTCGTCGAGGCTTGGAACCCGCTCGCCGGACAGCACGGATTGGCCACCTACCAGCCTCAAGACTTCTAGTCTTTGCGCGATGCCGATTGCCAACGAGGAGCAGGCTGAGTTCTGGGAAGAGATGGCGGCGACCTGGATCGAGATCGAGGAGCGGATCGAGAGCACCGCCGCCGAGCCGGGCAGGAGGGCGTTTGGCGCGCTCAACCCTCGGCCTGGAGAACGCATTCTCGACGTTGGTTGCGGAACGGGCGGCACAACTGTTGCGATCGCCCGAATGGTGGAGCCGGGCGGCCAAGTGGTCGGCGCCGACATCGCATCCGAGATGCTGGTCAAGGCGAGACAGCGCGCTGATGAGGCGGGGATGTCGAATATCGAGTTCGTTCACGCCGATGTCCAGACCGAGGACTTCGGGGAGATGAGGTTCGATGCGGCCTTCTCTCGATTCGGGGTCATGTTCTACGCCGAACCGGTTCTCGCCTTTGCAAACGTTCGACGATCGCTTCGCCACGGCGGGCGACTCGCTTTCGCGTGCTGGCAACACATCTTCGCCAATGAGTGGATGTTGGTACCGGGCATGGCAGTGATGACAGCGACGGGAACGCCCCCACCGATGCCGGCAGAAGGCGAGCCGGGACCGTTCTCGCTCGCCGATCCGGAACGCGTGAACTCTGTGCTCCGTGATGCCGGTTTCAGCGAGGTAGTTATCGCGCCCTACAACGACACGCTGGTCGTACCGGAGGATGAGGTTTCCCGATACGCCGCGACGAGCCTGAGGGTCGGAGCGGCGCGCGACGCATTGAAGGATGCCGACGAGGAAACTCGGCAGCGGGCCGCCGAATCCGTCGACGCCGCGCTGCGAGAACGTTTGGTCGGCGGAGAAGTGAGGCTGACCAGGGGGTACCTGATCGCGAGCGCCTCCGCCTGATGCGCTGATACGGCTTGACCAGGGGCTTTGTACAACTCTGGCGGACTCGTACCTGGCCGGAGCGATCTCGGATTTCGGGGGGGTTAGGGGAAGACTACCGTGCAGGAGTAGTTCTGCCGGGGCCACCGGACCGGGGTTCCGGCGAAGTGCATTCGATGAAGGGCAGATCCGAATGAGCGAGAACACAGGTCCATGCGAGTTGCGATAGTCGCCCCGCCTTGGGTCGCAGTGCCTCCGAGCGCCTACGGGGGGATCGAGATCATGCTCGACACTCTCGCGCGAGGTCTCGATGCGGCCGGACATGACGTAACCCTGTTTACGACGGGAGACAGCACCTGCCCGGTCAAGAAGGCCTGGCTTTTCGAAGCGGCTCGCGGCATCGCCACTGCGGGACCGTCGGTCGAGTTGCGCCACGTCATGTCCGCCTACGACGTTGCCCGCCAATTCGACATCTTTCACGATCACACGCTGACAGGGCCCGTGTACGCGGACCGCTTCCCGTGGCTCCCGGTTGTTACCACCAACCATGGTCCATTCCTGAGCGAGCTCGGACCGATTTACCAGGCGATCAGCAACCGCGTTCCGGTCATCGCCATCTCTCACCATCAAGCGTCCACCGCGCAGGGAGTCAACCTCGCCGGAGTGATCCACCATGGCGTCGACCTCGCCGGTTGGCCGGTTGGCATGGGTGGCGGAGACTACGCGGTCTTCCTCGGACGGATGAACCCGGACAAGGGAGTGCACCACGCCGCGAGGGCAGCAAGGTCCGCGGGCATGCCCTTGAAGATCGCCGCCAAGATGTCCGAGCCGGCCGAAATGGCCTACTTCAACGACAGTGTCAAACCGTTGCTCGGCGGCGACATCGAGTACATCGGTGAAGTGAATAGAACCGAAAAACTTCAGCTCCTCGGCGAGGCAACGTGCCTCCTCAACCCGATCGACTGGCCCGAACCGTTCGGAGTGGTGATGATCGAAGCGCTCGCCACGGGCACCCCTGTGATCGCCGCGCACGTTGGTTCGGCACCTGAAATAGTCGACGATGGGGTCACCGGAATACTTGCCCACGATCAAAGCGACCTGGTCGAAGCGCTGCAAAGAGTCGCCGAACTCGACCGGTTCGCGTGCCGTAAGGCTGCGGAAGATCGCTTTTCTGCGGAGAGGATGGTCGCCGAGCACGTCGCCGTCTACGCGCAGGTGTGCGAGGAACGTCGCCGGGCCACGAGGCATCGCTGAAACGCGAGTTGCAGGCTGCGAGAATTCGGGCATGCCCCCGAAATATGAGTACGTGCCGCATCCACACATCGCCGTCCACAAATTGCAGGGTCCTGCGCGAACCATCGACCAACGACGGATCAATCATCCGAACCCGATAGTCCGGTTCAACGCGCGCCTGGGTCTTGGCATCACTGTTGTCGTGGGCACTATGTGGTGCGCCTACCTCTTTACCGTCATCGCCTTGTTGAGCGCGCCGTCGGCCTTCAAATCGGGGAACCTGACGATCATCATCGCCTGGATATCGTCGAACTTCCTCCAGTTGATTCTCTTGCCGATCATCATCGTCGGGCAGAACATTCAGGCCAAGGCGTCCGACAAGCGAGCGGAGGACACCTACAAGGACGCCGGCGCCATTCTCCACGAAGCGATGGAGATCCAGAAGCATCTAGCCGCACAGGACGAGGAGATGGAGCGGATCCTGAGCCTCGTCAAGAGTGGATCTTCTTCGTAAGGCCGGCAGAGGGTCACTAGGGTCTGCACTATGGCAACCGCCGAAACGTCAGCGGTAGAGGTGTTCCGGAAAAAGACGCCGGCCATGCTCGAGCAGCTGTCTTTGTTGGTGAACGCCGAATCCGGGTCGACGGATCTCGACGGGATCGGCGCTTGCGCCGACATCATCCGAGACCTCAGCGCTGACCTGACCGGAAGAGCTCCGGAGAGAGTCGACACAGCCGGCCGCATCCATCTTGTGTGGCGGCCGGGTCCGGACGACCGGCCGCCGGCGGTCCTCCTTCTCGGGCACTTCGATACGGTCTGGCCACACGGAACCGTCGCCCGATGGCCGTTCGCCTTCGACGACGAGCGAGCGACCGGCCCTGGCGCGTTCGACATGAAAGCTGGAATCGTCCAGATGTTCCACGCCCTCGCGCACACGGGATCGCCGGAGAACGTCGCCTACGTGCTCACCTCGGACGAGGAGCTCGGATCTCAGACGTCGAGGCTGCTGATAGAGCAGATCGCAGAGGGGGCGACCGCGACCCTGGTGCTAGAACCGAGTGCGGACGGCGCGCTGAAGGTGGCACGCAAGGGGACCTCGATGTACGAGATCGCGGTCGAAGGGCGCGCCGCCCATGCTGGGCTCGAGCCCGAGAACGGCGCGAACGCGACCGTCGAGCTCGCCCATCAGATACTGGCGGTCACCCAGGTGGCACGGCCCGATATCGGGACCACCGTCACCCCGACGGTCGCGTCTGGAGGAACGACGACCAACACGGTGCCTGCGAACGCGGTGGTACACGTGGACGTTCGCGCCGAGACCCAGGACGAACAGGACAGGGTCGACAAGGAGATTCGGTCGTTGCGGCCACACGTCGACGGAACAAGGCTGATCGTATCCGGGGGGCCAAACCGGCCTCCGTTCTCGAAGGACGCATCGGCATCGTTGTTCGATGAAGCCCAGGAAGCGGCTGCGACGCTCGGCCTGGAGCCTTTGCGCGGCGAGGCCGTCGGAGGAGGCTCGGACGGCAACTTCACCGCCGGGTTGGGCGTCCCGACTCTCGACGGGCTCGGAGCGGTCGGTGGGAAGGCCCACGCCGAAGGCGAGTGGGTGCACATTCCGTCGATGGCCGAACGGGCCGCCCTGCTGGCGGAACTGATTCGCCGCCTGACGTGACTCGCCAGGGTGTCTTGGACCTACCGAAGAGAGGTTCCCGGTGAAGTTTGACGCAGTTGATCTGATCCGGATCGAGATGCCTCTGGTCTCGCCTTTTCGAACGTCGTTCGGAACGCAGGCCTCCCGCGACATCCTCTTGGTGCACGTGACCGGTCCGGACAGCGAGGGCTGGGGGGAGTGCGTCGCTATGAACGAGCCCGCCTACTCATCGGAGTACGTCGAGGGGGCACAGCAGGTGATCAGCCAGTTCCTTTTGCCGCGACTCTGGGGCCGGGCGGACCTCACGGCTGAGCAACTCCAGATCGTTCTCGCCGGAGTGAAGGGGCATCCGATGGCCAAGGCGGCGGTTGAAATGGCGATCCTCGACGCCGAGCTGTCCGCACGAGGCGAGTCGTTCGCGGCCCATCTCGGCGCGGTGGCCGAATCGGTTCCGTGCGGCGTGTCGGTCGGGATCACGGGGAGCGTGTCCGAGCTGCTGGACGTAGTCGCCGGCTACTTGGCCGATGGATACCTTCGGGTCAAGCTGAAGATCGAGCCGGGTTGGGACATAGAGCCGGTCCGCGCGGTGAGAGAGCGCTTCGGGGACGACCTGCTGCTACAGGTCGATGCGAACACTGCCTACACGCTGGCCGACGCCAGGCATCTGTCGAACCTCGACCCCTTCGATCTCCTACTCATCGAGCAGCCGTTGCCGGAAGACGACATCGCCGGCCATGCGGCGCTCGCAGGATTGTTGCGAACGCCGATCTGTTTGGACGAGTCGATCACGTCCGCTCGAGCCGCGGCCGACGCCATCTCGCGTGGGGCGTGCTCGGTCGTCAACATCAAGGCGGGACGGGTGGGTGGGTACCTGGAGGCAAGGCGCGTTCATGATGTTTGCGCGGCGAGCGGAGTGCCGGTCTGGTGCGGTGGGATGCTCGAGACCGGGCTGGGCCGCGCCGCCAACGTCGCGCTCGCAGCCCTCCCGGGGTTCACACTGCCGGGGGACACGTCCGCGTCGGACCGCTACTGGCGGACCGACCTGACGCCACCTTTCGTCCTGGACCAAGGACGGCTGCACGTGCCTTCCGGCCCCGGGCTCGGGGTCCGGCCGGACCCTGAAGTGCTCGACTCGGTGACCACCTCTGTCGAAACGATCCGCTGGGGTAGCTGAGACTCCTGACCTCCGGCGTTACTGACTTGCAGGTGGGTTGCCGGTGGCGTCGATCATGGGGCCGTTGCCCGAGGGGTCGAGGATGCCCTCCTCGAAGAAGGCGTAACGGCCGTCGAGCACGTGCATCGCCGCCTCGTATTCGGTGTCGTCATCGTTGTGCCATAGGTCGTGAAAGGCTTGGTCGACCCTTCTGCGCGCCTGCCGGCAGAAGAGGTCGGCGAGGTCCTCGGGGGCGCCGTCAGGAGCGGATCCACCGGCGAGCATCTTCGCCCGAACCACGACCGCGCTCATCGCCCAAAGGTCGGCGCCGATGTCGACCACCCGCCCGAGGAACGCCTGCTTGCGCTCCATTCCACCCTGCCAGCGGGCCATGCCGTAGAACGTGTTACGGGCCATCTTGCGGGCGGAACGCTCCACGAAACGCAAATGTGTGCCGAGCCGTCCGAACTCGTCGAACGACTGCGGATTGGTCCCCTCGCCGACGGCCAGTTGCGGTAGCCAGCCGGCATAGAACCGGCTCGCCGATGCAGCCGCCTTTGCCTTCGCTTGCAGGCCCGCCTCCGGGTCGATCAAACCTCCGGCCACGCTCAAGTGCTGATCGACCGCTTCGCGCGCGATCAGCAGCTTCATGATCTCTGAGGATCCCTCGAATATCCGGTTGATGCGCAGGTCGCGAAGCGCCTGCTCGGCGGCGATCCCGCGCTCCCCTCTCGCCCGAAGCGACGCCGCAGTCTCGTACCCGCGCCCGCCACGGATCTGAACCAGCTCGTCCGCGACCTTCCACGCCATCTCGGAGCAGAACAGCTTGGCGAGCGCGGCCTCGATCCGGATGTCGTTGCGTTCCTCGTCGGCCATCAGCGAGGACAGATCGGACACCGCCTCGACCGCGAACGCGCTGCCAGCCATGAAGGCCAGCTTCTTGGCGACCGCCTCGTGTTTCCCCACTGGCATCCCCCACTGCACCCGTTCGGCGGACCATTCGCGCGCCACCTTCAAGCACCACTTGACCCCGCCCACGCACGTCGCGGGCAGAGAGAGGCGGCCGGTGTTGAGGGTCTGAAGCGCGATCCGGAGCCCCCTGCCTTCTTCTCCGATCAGGTCCTCCCGGGGAACGCGAACGTTGGTGAAGCGGGTTACCCCGTTCTCGATTCCCCGCAAGCCCATGAACGAATTGCGGTGCAGCACTTCGACTCCGGCAGCATGAGCGTCCACGACAAACGCACTGATCCCGCCTCTGTGACCATCCGACCTTGGAACCATCGCCATTACGACGAGGAGGTCGGCGATGACGCCGTTGGTCGTCCAGAGCTTGACTCCGTTGAGGACATATACAGATCCGTCCTCTGCCGGCGTCGCGGTCATGCTCATTCGCGCAGGGTCGCTGCCAACGTCCGGTTCGGTCAGCAGGAAGGCGCTGATCTTGTCGGATGCGACCTGCGGGAGGTACTTGCGTTTCTGCTCTTCCGACCCGAAGATCTTCAACGGCTCGGGGACTCCGATCGACTGGTGGGCCGAGAGAAGCGTCGGGATGGCGGGATGCCATGTCGACGCGAGCGCCAGCGCCTTCCCGTAGTAGAGATGGCTGAGTCCGAGGCCGCCGTACTCGGCGTCGATGTTCATTCCGAGGGCGCCGAGTTCCTTGATGCCCTTCACCACGCTGTCGGGGATCTTGGCGTCCCGTTCGATCTCGTACGGATCGACCCCTTCCTCGAGAAACGCGCGCAACTTCGAGAGGAACTCTTCCCCGTGCAAGCGGTCGCGCTCGCTCGGGACGGGGTGGGGATGGATCAGGTCGAGTCTGAACCGCCCGAGGAACAGCTCCTTGCCGAAGCTCGGCTTCTCCCACTCTGTCTGGCGTGACTGCTCTGCCAGCTCGCGGGACTGCTTTTCGGTCACCGGTTCGGGCATCGGCTCTCTCCCGTGTGTGGACGTCGGTCGATTGCCGTTCTACCCCCAAGCGACCCGGGTTCGCTACAAGTTCACCCCGACGTAGGCGCGAAGCTGTTGCCATGTCCAACCTTCCAAGGCTTCGGCAGGTTGCCCTCGCCGCTCACGACCTCGGCGCCGTCTCCGGCGAACTGCAGAAAACCTTCGGGTGGGGTAACCCCTTCAACGATCCAGGCGTCGGCGAATTCGGATTGGAGAACTCGGTATTCGCCGCCGGAGACACCTTCATCGAGGTCGTGTCGCCCGTCCGTGACGGAACAGCCGCGGGCCGGTACATGGAGAGGCGCGGAGGAGACTCCGGCTACATGGCCATTTTCCAGGTGCCTGACATAAAGGCCGCACGCAAGAGGATCGCCGGCTCCGGAATCCGCGTCGTTTGGCAGGTGAACCTCGACGACATCGCTGGAACCCATCTCCACCCGAAGGACGTGCCCGGAGCCATCGTGTCGATCGACTGGGCCGACCCGCCGGAGTCGTGGCGGTGGGGCGGGCCGGACTGGAAGGAAAAAGGCGCACCGAACGAGCGAGGATCTATCAAGAGGATCACCGTCGAGCTGAACGAACCGGCGGCAGGAGCCGAGCGCTGGGCGGCCGCTCTCGGGGTCGCCCCGACCATCAGAGGCGATGCAGTGTCCATTCAGCTTGACACCGCGGGGCAAACGCTGCGGTTCGAGAGACTTGCTTCCGACCGCGAGGAAGGCATCACCGAAGTAGTCCTCGAAGGCGATGACGCGATCGACGCCGAAATCGGCGGGGTTCGCTTCAGGACCGAGGGATCGGTAGCGGTTCCCTGATCAGGAACCGCGGTTGCGGCTGAGATAGCGCCCGACGTCTATGGGATCGGTTCCCTCCGGCGCGGGCACCTCGACTATCGCCTCGGGTACATCGTCGAACTCGGTGCGCAGCGCCCGTGACATCACCGCATGCTGGAAGTAAAGAGACGTTATGTACGTCAGCTCGAGAATTTCCTCGTCGGACAAGTGCTCGTGCAGCTTGTCGAACAGGCCGTCGGGCACCCGGCCGTGGTCGAA
The DNA here is from genome assembly GCA_036378675.1 of Acidimicrobiales bacterium. Classification (NCBI taxonomy): domain Bacteria; kingdom Bacillati; phylum Actinomycetota; class Acidimicrobiia; order Acidimicrobiales; species Acidimicrobiales bacterium. Next base: position 30,929 of record DASUWA010000056.1, on the reverse strand, counting down.
AGCGAGACAGTCGGTGTAGGCGAGGACGAGCCGTTCGACCTCGGTGAAGCAGTCGGCGGCCTGCCAGTGAGCGATGGCGGCGATTCTCTCCTCGGATACTCCGAGAGCGCGCAGCGATTTGCAGTGCTGGGAGAATACGAACTGGCTCTGAGCCGCCCAGCCCACGCGGGTCTGACCGAGCTCACGCAGAAGGGGGTCGAGCTTGCGATTGGGACTGCGGTAGATCCCGAACCCCTGCACGGCGTGCTCGAGAATGTCGGGGACGTTGGCGAAGACGGTCCACCAGTCTCCCGGCGATCCGGACTCCGTTCCTGGTTCTGCGACCGGGTCGCGCTCGCCGAAAACGTAGTCGTACATGGCCGTGACGATCGGGGCGGCCGCCTCGGCCCTGGGAACCTGGTGGAGTCGGGGCACGGTTGGCGCAGACTAGGTGAGAGCGGTGGCGGGCTCGTGGACCACGTCGGCCGGAGTCAGGGCGCGGGTCCAGGCCGCGAACTCGAGCAGGATTCCGTCGGGATCCTGGAAATAGATCGAACGCACGAACACTCCGGAGTGCAGCTCCTTGCTCACTCCCCACTCGCTGTCATCGTGATTCACGACCTCGCTGCAGTCGACCCCCGCCGCGCGGAGCCGATCGGCGTACTCCTCGATCTTCTCGAGCGGGACGTTGAAGGCCACGTGGTTCATCGATCCGACGGCGGAGGTGAGCTCGCCCGTGTCCGGTCGGGCAGCGGGGGCGGTCACGCCGGGGATCGGGCCGGGAGCGTTCGGGAACCAGAAGAAGGCCAGGCAGTCGCCGTTGCCGCAGTCGAAGAAGAAGTGCTGGCCCATGTCCGCTGGAAGCTCGATCGTCTTCACCAGCGGCATGCCGAGGATGTCCCGATAGAAGTGAACGGTGCGCCCCATATCGCTGCAAACGAGCGCAAGATGGTTGATCCCTCGGAACTCGAACGGCGCTGTCATCGGATCCCCCCTTGATTCGAGAACTCCCAGCAAGCTATTACAGCGGCGGCAGACAGGCCAGGCTGGCCGGGCCGATGGGAGGGATCGAGCGTGGAGCTGAATCCGTTTTCGCACGAGTTTCATGCCGATCCGTACCCGATCTACCGGCGGCTTCGCGACGAGGACCCGTGTCATTTCAACCCCGAGCTCAACTTCTTCGCGCTGACCCGCTACTCGGACGTCCATGCGGCCTCTCAGCAGCCGCTGCTCTACAGCTCGGCGGACGGGACGATGGTCGAGCGGCTGGACACCCGTGGCCTGCTTCCGATGATGATCTTCATGGACCCTCCCCGGCACGACCTGCACCGTCAACTGGTGAGCCGGGCCTTCACCCCCCGCGCCGTGTCAGAGCTCGAGCCGTTCGTCCGGTCCACAGCGGTCGCGCTTCTCGAGGCGCTCCGGGAGAAAGGAGGCGGTGACTTCGTGGAGGAGTTCTCCGCCATCCTCCCCATGAACGTGATCCTGGAGTTGATTGGAGTGCCTCGAGAGGACCGCGACCAGATGCGTAAGTGGATGGACGCCACGCTCGATCGCAACGAAGAGCCACCGTATGTGCCCGAAGAGGCCATCAAGGCAATGGTCGCGACGAGCGGGTACTGGCGGGACCTGCTTCGCGAGAAGCGGACCACGCCGGACGGCGGATTGATGAGCCGGCTCTGCGAGGCGGAGATCGAGACCGGGGACGGACCTGCGAGGCTGACCGACGATGAGGTGATCGGTTTCTGCTCGTTGATCGGAACAGCCGGCACAGAGACGCTCACCAAGCTGCTTGCCAACGCGGCCGTGCTTCTGCGGCGGAATCCGTCCGAGTGGAAGAAGATAGTGGCCGACCCGGCGGTGATTCCGGGCGCGGTCGAGGAAACGTTGCGCTACTGGGCGCCCTCGCAGTATCAGGGTCGCACGCTGACGGAGGAGGTCACCGTGCACGGAGTGACCATGCCGGCGGGCAGCCGGGTGCTGCTCGTCACCGGCGCCGCCAACCGGGACGAACGGGAGTACGAGGACCCCGACAGCTACGACATCTCGCGGGCGCCGCACATCCCGCTCGGCTTCGGGCACGGTCTTCACTTCTGCCTGGGAGCCGCTCTCGCCCGGCTCGAGGGGAGAGTCGGGATCGGCGAGTTCGCCCGCCTTTTTCCGGAATACGAGGTCGACGAGGACCGGCTGAGAAGGGTCCACCAGAGCAACGTCCACGGGTTCTCTAGCGTCCCGTTCTCTGTGGCGCCATGAAGGCGGCGATCCTGCGTGCCGGTCGATTAGTCGTGGCAGACGACGTGCCGGACCCGGCGCCCTCCCTCGGTCAGGTGCTCGTGTCGGTGAAGGCATGCGGGATCTGCGGATCCGACCTGCACTTCGTGAAGCACGGGCGGGAGATGATGGGGCTGGTCGACGAGATGGGCGGCGTGCCTGACTTCGGCGACGCCCGGACGAACCTCGACCATGACGTTTACATGGGCCACGAGTTCGCCGGGGAGGTGCTGGAGGTCGGCCCGGACACCATCGCGCCCAAACAGGGCACGCTGGTCACGTCCATCCCCGCGATGGTCGGGCTCACCGGGGTGGAGCCACTTGTGTACAGCAACCGCCTTCCTTGCGGCTACGGCGAGATGATGCTGCTGTCCGCCCCGCTTCTGCAGACCGTTCCGAACGGCCTGGACGCGAAACGTGCCGCGCTGACCGAGCCGATGGCAGTCGGTCTGCACGCGGTCAACAAGTCGGCGATATCACCCGGCGAAGGTGCGCTGGTGCTCGGTTGCGGTCCGATAGGCATCGCGGTTATCGCCGCGCTAAAGCTGAGAGCGGTCGAGCCGATCGTCGCTGCCGACTACTCCCCCAAGCGACGCGGCCTGGCGTCTGTCATGGGCGCCCACGAGGTTGTGGACCCTGCAGTCGAGGACTCCTTCGAGGCGTGGCAGCGGGCAGCACCGGGCAGGCCGCTCGTCGTCTTCGAGGCCGTTGGCGTGCCGGGGATGATCAACGACGTCATGCGCTTGGCTCCGATGCACAGCAGGGTGGTAGTCGTCGGGGTGTGCATGGGCTCCGACACGATCGTCCCGTTCTGGGCGATCACCAAGGAGCTGCAGGTCCAGTTCGCGCTCGCCTACGACCCTCTCGAGTTCAACGACTCGCTGAAGGCGATAGCCGAAGGGGATATAGACGTCGCCCCGATGATCACCGGGCAGGTAGGGATCGACGGAGTGCCGGGCGCATTCGACGAGTTGGCCGACCCCGAACAACACTGCAAGATATTGGTTGTACCGACCCCAGGAGGCTGAAAAGCATGTGGGACTTCTCTACCGAACCGGAGTTTCAGGAGAAACTGGACTGGGTTGATCAGTTCTGCCGTGAGGAGGTAGAGCCACTGGAGCTGGTGTTCCCCTACGCAGTCCGGATGCGGGACCCGAAGATGAAGGCCCTTGTCGACCCTCTCAAACAGCAGGTGAAGGATCACGGGTTGTGGGCCATATTCCTCGACAAGGAACTGGGCGGCCCCGGCTTTGGGCAGCTGAAGCTCGCCTTGCTCAACGAGATCATCGGCAGGTACGGGACCGCGCCGTCGATATTCGGTTGCCAGGCTCCCGACACGGGGAACATGGAGATCCTCGCAGCGTACGGGACCGAAGAGCAGAAGACGCGGTGGCTTTACCCACTCATGAACCAGGAGATCTGGTCCGCATACTCGATGACCGAGCCCCAGGGCGGCTCCGACCCGAACCTGTTCAAGACGGTCGCGGTAAGAGACGGCGAGGAGTGGGTGATCAACGGCGAGAAGTGGTTCACAAGTGCTGGGCGGTACTCGGACATCCTGTTCGTCATGTGCACAAACGGGATCTTCATCGTGCCGCGCGACACCCCGGGCGTGGAGTTCATGGACGAACCGCGCGGCCACGACCACATTCTCTACAAGGACGTCCGGGTTCCCCTGGACCACCTTCTTGGCCCCGAGGATGGGGCCAAGGTGCTGGCGCAACGCAGGCTCGGGGGAGGCCGGATACACCACGCGATGCGGTCGATCGCGCAGTGCAAGCGAGCGTTCGACATGATGTGCGAGCGCGCGCTTAGCCGGGAATCGCACGGCAAGGTCATCGCCGATCACCAGATGGTCCAAGAGGCGATCGCCGACTCGTACGCGGAGATCAACATGCTCCGCTTGCTGGTTCTGTGGACCGCCTGGACGATCGACAACTCGAGCACCCAGGCGTCAAGAACGCAGATCTCTGCCTGCAAGTACACCGCGGCGAAGGTGCTCCGAGAGGTGTCCTACCGCGCGATCCACATCTTCGGTTCGCTGGGAGTCACCGACCTCACTCCATTACAGGCGATGTGGGCGTCGGCACCGACGATGGCCGTCATGGATGGCGTCGACGAGGTCCACAAGGTGACGGTCGCTCGCAACGTGCTCAAGGACTACAGACCCCACGATGGGTTGTGGCCGACCGAGTACCTGCCGGCGAAACGGGAACAGGCGAGGAAGAAGTTCGCCGAGGCTTTCGCCAACGACCCCGACCTGGTGAAGTACGCCGACTTCATGGAGCGGCGCTCCCCCCGCGGCTGAGACAGATGGATGTGATCGGCAGGGTCTGCGTCGTAACCGGAGGAGCAAGCGGCATCGGCAGAGCCCTATGCGAGGCGTTCGGCACGGCCGGTGCGAAGGGAGTCGTCGTCGCCGACCTCAACGGCAAGGGCGCCGAGGAGGTGGCCGAAGGCATACGCAAGCAGGGTCACGCCGCGGTGGCGGTCGCCGGCGACGTATCTGTTCAGGACGACGTCGACAGGTTTGTCGCAACCGCCACGGAGCGGTTCGGACCGGTCGACGTGTTCTGTGCCAACGCCGGAATCCTCATCGGGGGCGGCGTCGAGGTGCCCGACGCGGACTGGGAACGGATTTGGAAGGTCAACGTGCGGAGCCACGTATGCGCGGTCCGCGCGGTGCTGCCGTCGATGCTCGACCGAGGCGAGGGGTACCTGGTCCACACCGCGTCCGCCGCCGGCCTGCTCACCCAACTTGGATCGGCGCCGTACAGCGTGACCAAGCACGCCGTGGTCGCCCTCGCCGAGTGGCTTTCGATCACCCACCACGACGCGGGTATTCGCGTTTCTTGCCTGTGTCCGCAGGGCGTATGGACCGCGATGACCGGCGCAGCAACCAGGGACTCGAGCGTCCTGGCGGAGTCGACTGCGGGCCGCGACGGCATGCTCGAACCCGAGACGGTCGCCGAGTCGGTTCTGCGAGGGATGCGCGAGGAACGCTTCCTGATCCTGCCCCACCCCCAGGTCGCGGTTTACGAGCAGCGACGCGCCCAGGACCGCGAACGCTGGCTGCGCGGCATGAGGCGCGTGCAGGCCCAGATCGCGTCTCTCAGCGCCGGCGAGGGGTGAACCGCACTGGCAATCGCTTGATCCCACCCACCAGCGGGATCCCCATCGCCTGAAGGGGCACCGGGTCACCGGCAACCTCGATATCGGGCAGCCGCGAGAACAGTTTCGGAAAAGCGACGGAAAGCTCGCGACGGGCGAGGTGCGCTCCGAGGCAGAAGTGCGGGCCAGGGCCACCGAAGCCGACGTGCGGGTTCGGCTGGCGGAGCACGTCGAACCGTTCCGGATCTTCGAACACCCGGGGGTCCCGGTTGGCCGCGCCGTAAAACAGCACGAGCTTTTCGCCCTCGGACAACTCGTGCCCGGACAGGGTCAGGTCCCGGGTAACGGTACGGCGCATGAAGGTGACCGGCGACGCAGCCCTGACGATCTCCTCGACCGCTGTAGGCGTGACCCGATCGGGGTCGTTCTGCCATTTCTCCCTCTGCTCCGGGTTCTCGGCGAGAAGCTGCATCCCGAGGCTGATTGCCGTGCGGGTTGTGTCGTTGCCGGCGACTGCCAGGAGGATGAAAAACGCGCCGAGCTCGTGCGGAGCGAGGATGTCGTCGCCGACGTCGCTGTTCACCAGCGCGCTGGTCAGGTCGTCACCCGGGTGGGACCGGCGGTGCTCGGCGAGCTCGTTCATGAGCGTCGTCAGCTCCATCCCCGCCCCGATCAGAGCCGCGAGGATGTCCTCACGGCCGGCGAGGATCTCCGGATCGCCTGCTCCGAGGATGACGTTGGTTGCGCGAAGCACCGTCTCGTATTCGCTTCGCGGGATCCCCATCATGTCGCAGATGACCAGTAGCGGGAACGGCTGCGACACGGTCTCGACCAGGTCGACCTCGCCTTGTTCGCAAATGCCGTCGATGACTTCGTCGCAGATCTTTTCGACCGAGTCCAGTACCCGTTGCAGTTGCCGAGGAGTGAAGGCGCGAGAAACGATCCCGCGCTGGCGTGCGTGGCGGGGGTCGTCCATCACTATGAACGAGCCGAAGAACTCCATGGCGTCCTCGGGCAGATCAGCGATGCTCGTCGAGCCGCCGCCCGAACAAAAGTCGTGCGGACGTCTGCTGATCTCGATCACCTCTGCGTGGCGGGTGACCGCGAGAAATTCGTCGTCGACCCCGGTAAGGGGGTTTGGGGTGGCGGCCTTGATGAACGGGCCCTGCTCGCGCAGCTCCGCGAAATGGGCCATCCTGTCCCCCAGCGGCTGCCACCAGAACTCCGGATCGGCTATGGACAGGCCTTCGGCTTGCATGTGGGCCACGGTAATCGGTGGTGAGCCGACGACGAAGCTTGCAAGACTCGTCGAGTGGAGACCGTCGGAATCGCCAGTCCGCTGGAGGGGCGCATCGTACGCCTCGATCCACTGTCCGAGGCGCACGTCGAAGCGCTGGCAGAGGCGTCCGCCGGCGACCGATCGACGTACGGCTTCACGACCGTTCCGAACGGTCTCGAGGAGACCCGGGCCTATGTGGAGACGGCGCTGGCCGACCGGGACGCGGGTGAGGGGGTTCCGTTCGTCCAGATCCGGAAGTCGGACGGGAGGGTGGTCGGAACCACCCGCTTCACCCACCTCCGGCGGCACGAACTGGACAACCGGCTGTATGCGGTGGAGATCGGCTGGACCTGGCTCGCCGCCGACGCGCAGCGGTCGGGCATCAACGTAGAAGCAAAGCTCCTGCTGATGGGTTACGCCTTCGACGTCCTTGGGGTGAGCCGGGTCGATTTGAAGACCGACGCCCGCAACTCGCGATCACGAACGGCGATCGGCGCGCTCGGAGCGACCTTCGAGGGAATACTTCGCAACTGGAACTCGTCCCATGCCCGGGGGGAGGAGGGCATGCTCCGCGACTCGGCGATGTTCTCGTTCATCGCAAGCGAATGGCCGGAAGTGCGCCGCGGGCTCGCGAAACGGCTCGAGTCGGGGGGCGGCAGTAGTTAGACCGTCACGCCGGGCCGTCGACGTTCACTGTCGGGGGGCCCTTGCCGGCACGAACGACGACGATCGAGCTCTCGGATTCGCCGGGATTGGACTCGCGATGGACCGCACCGGGCGGCACGTGCAGGAAGTCCCCTGGCTGCGCCTCGATGACGTCCTGTCCGCCCGGCCCCGATTCCATACGTAGCCGACCGGATACAACGAAGATCGAGGTCTGGTGCCCGCCGTGGTGATGCCAGGCGGTGGCGGACATCGGAGGAGTCCGAGCCAGCCCCGCCCACAGACCGTCGACCTCGATGGCGCGCTCCCGGATCACCCCGGGAGTTGGGTCCGCCTCGACCCTGTCTTCGGGACGGGTTTGTCGAACCGGATCCGAAGCTGCCATGAAAACGGACGCTACGCCGGTGCGCCCGCCGGTTCAACGCCGCGTGGATCAACGGTTGTCCTCAAGTGGACGCCGGCTGTCCTTCGCTCGCGACTTGTTTCTCGGCGAGATGATCGGTGATCGCCTTCCCGACGGCTCCGATAGCTGCCCCGATGAACTCCGGGCGGTTGGCGGCCGCCCAGTCCCTCGAACGCACGGTGCGCTCCGCCGATCGCTGGAAGCGCGGCATGACCTCCTTGGCGAACAGCTCGTAGGAAGCCAGCGTCGCCTCGCGGTCCGCCCACTCGTGGGCCATGAACAGGTAGGTCCCGAATCCGCCCGACTGGTCGATGAGACGCTGTATCTGCGCGGCGGCCTGGTCGGGCGTACCGATGACCGCGATGCCGGAAGCGTTCATCGCCTCGAGGAGCGTGGTGTGATCGTCGGTCTGCGGGGCGATCGGCAGGGCCGCGACCTCCTGGAAGTAGCGCACCCAGTCGGCAAGCCCGAACTCGACGTCGGCCCGTGCCTGCTCTTCCGTCTCCCGGATGTGCATGGGCCCGACCAGACGCCACGCCCGCCGGTCGACGCTGGTGCCGAACTGCTCGGCTCGTTCTTCGCACGTCTCCCAGTGGGCGCCGAGGACGTCGAACCCGCCGGCGCTGGTCGCACCCAGTGACAGGAGCGCGACACCAAAGCGGCCTGCGGCTCTTGGCCCGGCCGGGGAGACCTGCGCGGCGACGCCGATCTCGAAACGGGGATGCGTGTACGGGCGGAGCTGGAGACGGGCGTCCCTCAAGGTGAACCAGTCCGTCACCATGTTGACGGGCTCGTCGCTGGTCAGCAGCGCCAGGATGGCTTCGAGTGACTCCTCCATCATCTCCCGCTGGCGATTGGGATCGATCCCCATCATGAAGGCGTCCGAGGGAAGCGCTCCCGGACCGACTCCGAACATCACCCTTCCCCTAGTCAGATGGTCGAGCAGCACCATCCGGTCGGCGAGGATCAACGGGTGATGGTACGGCAGTGAGCTAACGCCGGTTCCGAGCCGGATGTTGCGCGTCCGCTGTGCGGCCGCAGCGATGAACACCTCGGGGGAAGCGATGATCTCGAACCCCGCTGAATGGTGTTCCCCGATCCATGCCTCGTTGTAGCCGAGCTCGTCGAGGCGGACGATCAGCTCCATGTCCCGCTCGATCGCCAACGTCGGGTTCTGCCCGGCGGGATGGAAGGGCGCCAGGAAGATTCCGAATCTCAAAGGCCAGTCCATCCCGGTCACATTACGACCCGTCCGCTGGACGCGCGCCATCCCAACGGAGCCTTGGCCATCGGAACGGTCAGCGGGCTCGGCGTTCGGCGTGGATCAGCCAGGTCCGGTAATCGACGGGGACCGTGCTTCCACGCGCGTTGATCGCCTCGGCGAGGCCCTCGAGTAGCTGCGAGAGCGTCTCTTTGGGAAGGAGCCGATGGTCGCTGTGGGTCTGGATCTGGTCCAACCATTCTTCTGCGCGGTACTCGTGGTTCCACGGATACCTGGTGATTTCCGGGTCAGAGAAGGAGCCGCTGCGACGCAGGCCGTCCACCACAACGTCGAAACGCTCCGAGTTCTGGCCGCGCGACCGGACCGAGTCCCGGTCGACCTCGATTGCGAGCCGTTCATACACCTGGTCGAAGGAGCACTGGAGTTCGGGATCGGGTGCTCCGTAATTCCAAAAAAGAGCTATCCGGCCGCCCGACCGCAGAACCTGGCCGGCACGGCGGGCGCCCTCGAAGGGCTCGACCCAGTGCCAGGATTGACCCGCGGTGAGCAGGTCGAAGATCCGGCCGCCGGAATCCCAGTTCTCGAACCGTCCGGTGACCACGTCGAGGCCACGGCGGCGGGCGACGGCGGCCATTCTTTCGTCGGGCTCCACACCGACCACCGAACATCCCCGAGCTTCGAACTGCCTGGCGGCGATACCGGTTCCGCACCCGACATCGAGAACCTCGATCGGGCGGCCCGCCCAGCCGGACAGCACGTGATCGAGCATGCCGTCGGGATAGGTGGGACGGGAGCGGTCGTATTGCTCGGCGTCGTCGCCGAAGATCTCCGCACGGAGGCGATTCTCGTGAAGCACGGCAACAGCATCGCATCACGCCACCCGCGTGCGCCCGGCCTAATTACCATCGCGCGCCGATGCCAACACAGATAGCAGTCGTCGGCGGCGGCGAACCAACCGCAGAGGACGAAGAGCGAGCGGAGGCGGTCGGCCGAATGCTGGCCACGAGCGGGGCGGTCGTTGTCTGCGGCGGCCTGGGCGGGGTGATGGCCGCGGCCTGCAAAGGCGCCAAATCCGCCGGCGGCTTGACGGTTGGGATCCTGCCGGGCCGAAGCCGGCGCGACGCCAACCCCTGGGTGGATGTGGCGATCCCGACCGGATTGGGCGAGACGCGCAACGCTTTGGTGGTGGCTGCATCGTCCGCCGTTATCGCGGTAGGCGGTGAGTACGGCACCCTCTCCGAGATAGCGCTGGCCCTCAGATCCGGCAAGCCTGTCGTCGGGCTCGGGACCTGGTCGCTCCTGCGTCCCGGGGGTGAGCCGGACAGCGGGATCGTCCCCGTCACGACGCCAGACGACGCGTCAGCCATCGCGCTGTCGCTTGCTGCCGGCCAGGACTGACAGCGCAACCGCTCGACTACCGTTCCCCGGCGATGGCCGCCTCCTACGAAAAAGGTCCCGTCGAGGTCGCCGACGGGATCTGGGCCTACTTACAGCCGGATGGCGGATGGGGATGGTCCAACGCGGGCTTCGTCAGCGGAACCGACACCTCGCTGCTCGTGGACACCTTGTTCGATCTCCGACTGACCGGGGAGATGCTTCAAGCGCTTCGGAAGGTATCGCCGTCGGCAGACCGGATCGCGACTGTCGTCAACACTCACGCAAACGGCGACCACTGCTTCGGGAACCAGTTGCTGAAAGACGTGGAAATTATCGCTTCTCGCGCATGCGCCGAAGAGATGATTGAGCTTCCGCCGTCGCGGCTGGCCGACCTTATGAAGGCCGCGCCCGCGCTCGGTAAGACCGGAGAGTTCGTGCAACGAATCTTCGGTTCTTTTTCCTTTGAGGACATCGAATTGGTGCCGCCCTCACGCACATTCGACGAGGAACTCGAACTTCAAGTCGGAGACCACACGGTCCGCCTGATCGAGGTTGGTCCGGCTCACACTCGGGGAGACGTCGTCGTGCACCTGCCGGCTGATGGCGTCGTTTTCACCGGGGACATTCTCTTTCACGGAGGTCATCCGATCGTGTGGGCCGGACCGGTGAGCAACTGGATCGGAGCGTGCGATCGGATCCTCTCGCTTGGAGCGACGACGGTCGTTCCCGGCCACGGGCCGCTGGCCAGTATGTCAGCGGTAAGCGACATGAGAGGCTATTTCGAATGGCTCTCCAAGGAGGCACGAGCACGCTTCGACGAGGGAATGGACCTGGTGGCCGCGGCACGAGATGTCGAACTCGGCCCCTACGCCGGGTGGTCGGAACCGGAGAGGCTGGTGGTCAACCTCAGGGCTCTGTACCGCGACTTCGGGGCGGAGGAAACCGGAGACCCGCTCGCGCTGATGGCGCTCATGGCCTCGCAGGACCGATGACCGCAATGGAACGCCCGTCCATCGACCTGTCCGGAAAGGTCGCTGTGGTAACCGGGGGCGGGGCAGGCATCGGTCGAGGAGTTGCCACTGTACTCGCACGGTGCGGTGCGGACGTGGTGGCGCTCGACATAGACCCGTCGCTCGCAGAGAGGACGGCTCGGCTCGTCGAGGAGCATGGTGTGCGGGGAGCAGCAGTGGCTTGCGACGTGATGGATATCGATCAGATCCGCTCAGCGATGAGCCTCGTAGACCGGGACTTCGGCAGGATCGACATACTCGTGAACAACGCCGGTGGCGTTTCCCGAAAGGCGTTCATCGACCAGAGCGAGCGGAGTTGGCGAAGGCACGTCGATATCAACCTGATCAGCGTTTTTGCGGCTACGTCTGCGGCGGTTCCGGTGATGATCCGCCAAGGCGAAGGCGGCTCGATCGTGAACGTCACGAGCATCGAGGCGACCCGGGCCGCCCCGATGTACGCCGTTTACGCGGCGTGCAAAGCGGCGGTGGCGAGCTTCACCCGCTCGATGGCGCTCGAGCTGGCCGAGTACGGAATCCGGGTGAACGCGATCGCTCCGGATGCGACCGACACCCCCGGCAACAGAGGGCTCGCGGGATCGGTCCCGGATGAGCTTCCTCCGCTGGGCCAAGAAGACAAGAGCCGCATTGCTGGTTACGTGCCGATCGGCCGCGAGGGCGACGTCGACGAGTGTGGGGAGCTGGTCGCGTTCCTCTGCTCGTCGATGGCGAGCTACATCACCGGTGTCAGCGTCCCGGTCGACGGGGGAACGTGGGCGGCGGGAGGCTGGGTGCGCAACGCACAAGGGAACTGGACGTTGTTCGGCGACCGAGCGTGAACAGCAGTCAGGCGTGCAGGACCTCGCCGGCGAACCTTTTCAGCCCGTCTACCGCCTCCCGGCTGCTCGACCACGGTCTAACCAGAACCCTGCCTACACCCGCCTCCTCGTAGCGAGCGAGATCGTCTCGAGTCTCGACAGGAAGCCCCATCGTCACCTCGATGTCCGGCGTGATGCCCGCCGCTTCTCGCATCGAGGTGATCTTCGCGATGGACCCCGGAATCTGGTCGAGCGTGTGGTTCATAGGTATCCAGCCGTCTCCCAGAAGCGCTGCCCGCCGCAACGCGGCCGCGCTGTCACCACCGACATGGACAGGTATGCGGGGTTGGAACGGCTTGGGCTCGAACATGACCGGCTCGAAGTCGAAGAACTCCCCGTGGTGTTCGATCTCCTTGTCGGTCCACAGCCGGCGGCACACCGCGATCGCCTCGTTGACGCGCCGGCCGCGGGTGCCGAAGTCGAGCCCGGTGGCAGCCCATTCCTCAGCTAGCCAGCTCGCGCCGATACCCAGCTCCACCCGGCCGCTCGAAACGATGTCCAGGGTTGCAACCGCGCGTGCGCTGATGAACGGATGGCGGAGCCCGATGTTGTACACGTGGGTCCCGAATCGAATGCTCTCTGTGCACCCGGCGAGCGCCCCCATGTACACGAACGGGTCGAAGACCGGTATGTCCGGCGGTATCGGGGGGTGCTCCTGCCCGCTGAACGGGCTGCCGCTCGAGTGGACCGGGAGGATGAGGTGCTCCGGGATCCATACCGATTCGTATCCGAGCCTGTCGGCGGTCTGGGTGACCTCCCTCCACATCCTCGGGTTGAGCATCCCGAGGGGCAGACCAACCTTCACGTCAGGAAGTGGCCAGCGGAACCGGCCGCGCAAGGCTCCAGCTGAACGTTTCGGGGATATCTTCGAGAGACACGGGTGCGGCTAGATCCTCGACGGTGGGACCGAAGCGATCGGCGACCGTTTGCAGGAGGGAGGCGTCGAAACCCCACAGCTCAACCGCGTTACGGCCCAGAATCTTGCGAAGGTCGGGCTCGGGCATGCCACCAAAGATGTGCTGAAGTACCTGACGGTGAACCGGGGCAGCACCCTCGAGGTGGGGAAAGTCGGCTCCCCACATGAGCCGGTCGACGCCGATCTCTGCGCGCATCTCCGCGTCCTGCCGCTGGATCAACGATCCTCCGAGGTGGACGTGGCGCTCGAAGTATTCGCCCGGCCGCAGCTTCAGCGCAGCGCGGACCGGCGCACCTCCGTGAGTGTCGAAGAACTGTTCCATGTCGCGGATAAGGGAAGGCAGCCACTGCACGCCGTTCTCCGTGACGGCCACCTTGAGATTGGGGTGACGGTCGAATACCCCGCCGAACACGAAGAACCACAGTGGCCGCCTGGTGAAGACGAATACCTCGTACAAGCCGAGCATTCCGCCTCGCTTGGCGTCGTACAAGTACTTCGTGTCCGTCGCGGAACCTGAGGCTCCGGTGTGGAGATTGATGACCATTCCCTGGTCCTCGCACGCGCTCCAGAAAGGCTCGTAGTAGTCGTCCGCGTAGCCGGGAAGCCGCGATTTGACCGACATCGCCGGCAGCATGACGCCTCCGAACAGCCCGGCCGAACGCGCCCATTCGACCTCCTCGACCGCCCGCTTCAGATCGTGGAGATCCGTCGGCATCACACCGGCGCGCCGGCCAGGCGCCGCCGAGCAGAAGTCGGCGAGCCAGCGGTTGTACCCGTGAAGCGCCGGCCAGACGACCTCCAAGCCTTCCGAGGCTTGCGACCCGAGATACATCGCCGGCGAGATCCCCCCGGCGAGGATAGGTCCTGGAAAGGTGACCTCGGCGTGGATGCCCTGCTCCTCGAGAACCGCCAGACGCTTTCCGTCGCCGTCGCCCGGAATCACCCAGTCGGCGCTGTAGTGCTCGAGCCACTTCGACGCGGCGGATATGTCGACACCCATTCCGGCGAGCCGGCGCGCAGCCACCCGCCTCACCGGGTCCGGATCGTCGATCTCACCCGGGTCGTTGCCGCCGAACATCGAGATGGCGGTGGACGACAGATCGCCGAACCCGGCCACAGCCTCACGGGAGGCGGGATCAACGTAGGACAAGAACAGATCGAGGTCGTCCGGCGCGGCGTGCGCGTCTGCGGTTACGACGACGTAGTTGCTGCCGTCAGGCCGGACAGGCTCACTGCGCGAGTCGGCCACCGCTTCCGCTCCTTTCTCGCAACATCTTCAGGCCCGCGTTGATGGAGGAGGCGAGCGTCGTGTCATTGGACCGCGATATCGCCTTGTGAACCCTGCGCTCGAACAGCGTGCGCGTCACCGGATTGAAGGCGTGGTACGTCTCGCGGAAGTGGATACGGGTACTTCCGTCTCCGAGATCCTCCAGGCTCGTGAATCCTGCAGCCTTCGACCAGAGGGGCTTCCCGATCGCGTCGTAACGCCATGAGTGCGGGCGGCGAACCTCGGTTAGCCACTCCCACGACACCCCCCGGCCTCCCGACAGGAGCCAGCGAGGGACCGGAAACACGCAATGGCGCACCAACCCCTCGCCGGTTGGGTCGCCCGGGTGGAGGATCTCGATGGTCACGTCCCCGTGAGACCGCGTGCCGCTCCGATGAGACCAGAAGAGCGACCACACTTCCTCGGGGGATCCCTCCACGTCGACCGAGTAGGTGTGCTCCTGCACGTAGGGGAGAGTACTCGGCATCGTCCGCGGGCGCTCTGGACAGCACCCACAAACTAGTTGCATGTTTAGTGCAAATAGTTTACTGTTTGGCTTCGATGCGCGACACCGCAGATCTCGCCAGCGACGGTCGCCTTGCCCGTGGCGAGCGCACCCGCCGGCAGCTCGCCGAGGCGCTGATATCGCTGCTCGAGGACGGCATCGCCGAACCCACCGCGCGGGAGGTGTCAGCGCGGGCGGGCGTCTCTCTCCGGCTGGTCTTCCATCACTTCGACGACATGGAGCAGCTGCTCCGCGCCGCGGTGAAAGTTCAAGTCGAACGGCACTGGGACCACCTGCGACCAGTGGATCCGTCCCTTCCGGTTGGAGAACGAGTCGCTCAGATCGTGCGCCAACGGGAATCCCTCTTCGAGGCGATATCACCGGTGAGGCGCGCCGCGGCCAGAGTCGAGGCGGCGTCCCCGACCGTCGCCGGGGAGCTGTCCAACGCCCGGCTCGTCTTGCGTCGCGCGGTACAACGCGCCTTCGGTCCCGAGCTTCAGGCAGCGGGCCCTGCGCGCGCCGAGCTGCTGGACGCGCTCGAAGCAGCGGCGTCGTGGGAGACGTGGGACCAGCTGCGCAGGCGGATGGGCCTCGGCCCGGCCGCGGCCAGGCGAGTCGTGATCCGAACCCTTATTTCATTGCTCGAGAGCACCAAGTCACCAGGAGGTAGTGGCAGATGAAGGTCCTTCGCACACCCGACGACAGGTTCGCCGGCCTGCCGGGTTACGAGTTCCCCCCGCGCTATGTCGATGTCGCAACCGGCGACGGCGACGGAACCTTGAGGGTCCACTACCTCGACGAGGGACCTTCGGATGCACCGGAGACCGTCTTGCTTCTTCACGGCGAACCGTCGTGGAGCTTCCTCTACCGGAAGATGATCCCCAGCCTGGCCGACGCCGGGTTCCGTGTCGTCGTCCCGGACCTCGTCGGCTTCGGCCGGTCCGACAAGCCGGCCGAGCGGACTGACTACAGCTACGCTCGCCACGTCGAGTGGATGCGCGCGGCCCTCCTCGACCAGCTCCGTCTGAACGGTGTGACTTTGGTCGGGCAGGACTGGGGAGGGATGGTCGGATTGCGCCTGGTGGCAGAGAATCCGGACAGGTTCCGCCGGGTCGTGGCCGCGAACACGGGGCTGGTCACGGGGGACCAGAACATGGGTGATGCTTTTCAAGCTTGGTTGCGGTTCTCACAAGAGACACCCGAGCTCCCGGTTGGCCGGATCGTCGCCGGCGGATGCGTTTCGCCACTCCCTCCAGATGTCGTCGCCGCGTACGACGCCCCCTACCCCGACGAGGCCTACAAGGCGGGCGCGCGGCAGTTTCCGCTTCTGGTGCCGATCCGGCCCGACGATCCGGCCTCGGACGCGAACCGCCGGGCTTGGGACGTGCTGCGCGGTTTCACCAGGCCGTTCCTCTGCGCGTTCAGCGACCAGGACCCGATCACCAAGGGAGCAGACTCGTTGTTCCTCGCGGAGGTGCCGGGCACCAAGGGTCAGCCCCATACGACCATCGAGGGAGGAGGCCACTTCCTCCAAGAGGACCGTGGCCCCGAGCTGGCCCGCGTGATCATCGATTTCATCAACTCGACCAAGGACGCCTGACCGATGGGGCGCAAGATCCTGTTCATCACGACGGACCAGCAGAGGTACGACAGCCTCGGCTGCAACGGGGGAACGGTCGCACGGACACCCGTGCTAGACCGGCTCGCCGCGGAGGGGATCAACTTCCGCCGGGCGATGAACCAGAACGTCGTGTGCATGCCGGCACGCTCGACGATGATCACCGGTCAGTACGTCCGGACACACGGCGTGTTCGCCAATGGGGTACCGCTCCCGGCCGATGCCCCGAGCATCGCGGCCCACTTGAACGACCACGGCTACAGGACCGCTCTGATCGGGAAGGCTCACTTCGAGCCGGGCATGGATCTGGAGGGCCGCTGGCCGGAGAACCGTTTCGCACGAGAGGGGAGTACCGGCCCCCATCGGGGTTTCGACCATATCGAACTGGCTATGCACGGCCCGCTTCCGCTCTGGCATTACGGCAAGTGGCTCCTCGAGCAACCGGGGCATTGGGAGCGCGGCTTTTACCAGTTGTTCAAGGGCGGGCAGCTCAACGGTGAAGGCGGTGGCGACACGAGCGCTCCGCAGGTGGCGGTGAACCCGGTGCCGCGCGAGCTGTACCACACAGACTGGACGGCCGCGCGGGCGATCGCGTGGCTGCGTGGGCTATCCGCCGACGACGATTGGTTCTGCTGGGTCAGCTTCCCTGATCCTCACCACCCGTGGGACCCGCCCGCATCGGAGTTGAAACGGGTCGACTGGCGGAACCTGGACCTGCCTCGCGCCCACCCTGGCGGTGCCGACGCATGCCGGGAGGTCCTATCCGAGAAGCCACGCCACTGGCTGGCGTACTACGACGGGTCGCATTCGAACCTCGAAGGAGGACCGACGTCCTTTGTGCCCGCCGCGATGACCCACGACCAGGTTCGTGAGGTCAACGCTCTGACCCACATCGAGAACGAACTGATCGACGAGGCGATCGGGCGGATCCTCGACTGTGTGGATGGCCGGGGTTGGGGCGAGGACACGGACGTGATATTCACGACCGATCACGGGGAACTTCAGGGGGACTTCGGGCTCCTCTTCAAGGGCCCCTACCACTGCGAGGCTCTCATGCATCTGCCGATGATCTGGCGGCCCGCTCGGTCCGCCGGAATCTCCGCGGCGGTCGTCGAGGAGCCTGTCGGCCAGCTCGACCTCGCTCCCACGTTCGCTTCGATCGCGGAAGTGCCGGTGCCGGACTGGGTGCAGGGCTCTCCCCTGCCGATCGGTAGGGCCCCTGAACGGGAGCGGGTGATCACCGAATGGGACAGCCAGTTCCCAAGCGAGGACCTGCATCTGCGCTCTATGTACCGGGACGGATGGCTGGTCACCGCCTACGAGCCCGGAGGGGGATACGACGGCAGCGAAGGCGAGCTGTACTCGCTGGTCGACGACCCCCTGCAGTGGCACAACCTGTGGGCGGATCCGGCTCACCGATCCGTGCGGGACGATTTGCTGTCCGACCTGTACGACCATCTCCCCGCCCCGCGGGCGGAGAGGTTGAACGTCGAGGCGCCGGTGTAGGTTGCGGTCCATGAACTACCGCAACCTCGGAACGACCGGAGTGAGGGTCAGCCCGCTGTGCCTGGGAGCGATGATGTTCGGCGGTTGGGGAAATCCCGATCACGAGGACAGCATCAAGATCATCAACTCCGCGCTGGACGCGGGGATCAACTTCATCGACACGGCCGACGTTTACTCCGCCGGCGAGTCGGAGGAGATCGTCGGCAAGGCGATCGCAGGGAAGCGCGATTCGCTCGTCATCGCGACCAAGGTTCACGGGCCGATGGGTTCGGATCCGAACCAGCAGGGCAACTCACGGCGGTGGATCATCCAGGAGTGCGAGAACAGCCTCCGGCGGCTCGGCACCGATTACATCGATCTGTACCAGATCCATCGGCCGGACCCGCACATCGATATAGACGAGACACTTGGAGCGCTGACCGACCTTGTCCGGCAAGGAAAGGTCAGGTATATCGGTTCCTCCACGTTCCCTCCGTCGGCCATTGTCGAAGCGCAGTGGACCGCCGAGCGCAGGCAACGCGAACGCTTCGTCTGCGAGCAACCGCCGTACTCGATGCTCGTCCGCGGCGTTGAAGCCGAGGTGCTGCCGACCTGCCGGAAGTACGGGATGGGAGTCATACCCTGGAGCCCGCTCGCCGGTGGGTGGTTGTCGGGAAGGTGGCGGAAGGGTGCCGACGAGCTGACCAGCCGGCGGGCTGAGCGGCTGCCCGAGCGGTATGACCTCTCCATCCCGGCGAACCAGGCCAAGCTCGAGGCGGCCACCGCGCTCGGCGATCTGGCCGCAGAAGCGGGAATGTCGTTGGTTCATATGGCCCTCGCGTTCGTGATCGGACACCCGGCGGTGACCTCGGCGATCATCGGCCCCCGCACCCACGACCACCTTGACAGCCAGCTCGGTGCCGCAGGCGTGACGCTGGAACCGTCGATCCTCGACCGCATCGACCAGATCGTCAAGCCTGGCTCGAACTTCAGCTGGGCCGACGCGGGATACGAACCTCCATCGGTGTCGCAGGCCTGGCGACGCCGCCGGCCGCCCCGCTACTAGCCGATTCAAGCCCACCATCAACAGATGAACGCGCGCGACTGATCTATGTACGACGGAGCAGACCTCGAATGGCTCGGCCTGGCGCGAGTCGAGCCGGGCCGCTGGCATTTCGCACTAACCAACCCACTGTCACGCTTTGATGGAAAGTTCTACGGTGGAACCGGGCTCGCAGCAGTCGCGGCGGCGATGGAAGCCGAGACCGGCCGGCACGCAGTATGGGCAACAGTGCAGTTCGTGTCGACGACCGATGTAGGCGAAGTGATCGATTGCGACGTCGAGGTTCTCGCCGAGGGTCGTCGGACTTCTCAGGTGCGGGTGACCGGCAAGGTTCGCGACGGCATCCTGTTCTCCGCGCTCGGAGCCACGGGTGACCTCCGTCGAGATCCCCTTCAAGCTCAGTTCGGATCCATGCCCGCGGTCCCGCCTCCTGATCAATGCGCCACGTGGCGTCCTAGGGCTCCGAACCTGCAAATTGCAGATCGAGCTGGCTGGCTCGCCTGCGTTGAGGTCCGTCACGCTGGCGACCGCGGGGCGCTATGGGCCCGCATGCTCGACCGCCCTCTTACCCGTGCAGCCCTCGCCTTCGTCGCTGACGTGGTGCCGAGCGGGGTGGTGCGGGCCGCCGGTCGAACCGGCGCCGGAACCAGCCTCGACAACTCGATTCGGTTCGGCGCCGATCCGGCCGGCGACTGGGTGCTCATAGACGTGGATCCCCACTTCATCGCTGGGGGTTACGTACACGGAGCCGCCCGACTGTGGTCGATCGACGGGACTCTGCTCGCGGTGGCCAGTCAGACGGCGTCCCTGTTGCTCTTCGACTGAGCCCGCTACAACCGATCTGGGAGAACCGCCTGCCAGGCCTCTCGATTGATCAGTCAATCAAAAGAGCGGTACCTTCGCGGCCGTGACAACGCAGCGCGCGAAACAGATGCGCCGTGCCGTCAGCGAGGACGACAAGGCGGCTCGCCGTGACGACATCCTCGCCGCTGCGAAGAAGGTGTTCGCGAGCAAGGGATACCACGCGACGACCATTGCCGACGTCGCCAGAGAAGCAGGGGTCGCCTACGGGTCGATCTACTGGTACTTCTCTTCGAAGGATGAGCTGTTCCACGAGCTGATGGCATCCGAGGAGCAGGCCCTCCGCTCCCATCTCGCTGCTGCGCTCGCCGGCATAGATTCCGCGGACGCCACCGATGCGGGTTTCCGCGCGGCCATACGCGCCACGTTCGAGTTCTTCGAGGCCGATCGCGCGACGGTGAAGCTCCTGTTCCGCGATTCCTACGCTCTCAGTGACCGATTCGAGAAGCATCTCTTCGGCATCTACGAGCGGTTCGTCAGCGATATAGAGGAGATGATCAAGGTCGCCCAGAAGCGGGGGGCAATCATCTCCGCGCCGCCTCGCATGGTCGCGTTCAGCCTGGCCGCGCTCGTCGGGCAACTGGCTCATCGTCGCCTCAGCACCGACGACGGGCTGGAGGCCCGAGTCGTCGCGGATTTCGTGGTGTCGCTCGTCCTGGACGGCCTTCGCCCACGATGAGCGGGAGTGATTGGGTTAGCCGCTGGATCGAGGATGCGCCGTTCGCCAAGCTCCTCGGCCTGACCATCACAGAGCTGTCCGCAGAGCAGGCGCGGCTGTCGCTCGGTTTCAAGGAAGAGCTGTCCAACGGGGACACCGCGCTTCACGGCGGCGTCGCCGGGTCGATGATCGTGAGCTCGGCCGGTTGCCTGGCCCGCGCTTCGCTCGGGCCAGAGAGCGGCCCCTGGCACACCAGCGCGCTTCAGATCGGATATCTGTCGGCGGCTTTGGGAGAGGGGATAACCGGAACCGCGACACTGCTGCGCAAGGGCAAGGAGCTCGCCCACGTCGAGGTGGAAGTTGCCGGCGACGGCGGCAAACCGATCGCGAAGGGACTGTTGACGGTGCGAGGCCGCTTCGGCGCCGAGCCCCTACCTGCGCCGGTCGTGGCGGGCTTCGCCGCGGGGAACGATAAGGGGCCGATGGGCCCGTTCATCGCGTCCATCCCGTTTCATGCCGCGCTCGGGATCAGCGCGGAGCACATGGCTGACGGGTTGTCCCGGATCGTCATGCCCGAGGCGGAGGCGAACACCACTCCCGACGGCGAAATCCACGAGGGGGCGCTCCTCGCGCTCCTCGACACCACTGGCGCGATGTCGGCCTGGGCGAAGACCGGGCCCGGCCGATTCAAGGCATCCACTCCGGGACTGCAGGCCCGGGTACTCGACCCCGCTCCGCGGGGAGACCTGGTCGGGCACGGGCGGGTGGTGCATGTCGATCGCGAGGTTCTCTTCTGCGACGTTGAGATCTGCCGCGCCGCCGACGGACGGCTGGTTGCCGACGGCACGGTCAACTACCGGATAGTGACTCCTGAGCTGTCCCGGTAGCGTGCTTTTCTGCCGCGGCGATTGCTATCTATGACTCCATGCCGAGGGTTCGAGCGGTGGGCGACAGCTCGACAGAGCTCTTATCCGGGAAGGTCCCGAGAATGTGATCCGCCAGGTGCATGGTCACACCGAACCAATACCGCTCGTTCCGGTAGTGATGGTTGCGGTGGGCCCGCCATACGTACCGGTACACCTTGTGGCGCGGTCGGTAGGAGGAATGAATCAGAAAGTGGGTCCACTCGTAAGTGAGGGTCATCGCGTACGCCCCGATCAGACCCGACAGTCCGACCGGAAGGGAGAACGGGATCAGGAAGACCGCTGCCGTGCCGGCGAGCAATCCGACGAGAGGCTGGTCAGGAATGAACACCAGCCGAAGATCCTTCGGATCGGCGTGATGGGCGCGGTGCTTGCGCGACACGAGCGGATCAAACTTGTAACCGCCGACCGATCGCGGCCGGAAGTGAAGCAGGAACACATGGATGAGCCATTCGGTGAGGGGTTGGACAGCGACCACGATGGCCGGCGGCAGAAGGTCCCACCAGCTGTACTCCCCCACGTAGATCCGTCCGGCGACCGCAGCGACCAGCACGACGGCGATGGCGATCGGAGAACGTTGCCGGAAGAACATCCTCGACGCGTCGCACAGCGTCCGCACGTCGTTCCTCGGTGCCGACGCGGTCGCCGCGCGTGACGCCGGCGAATCGGAGGCTATCCCGGACACTGCAGCTGTTGACCGGGTCCGCCTAGGGCGGATGGGTCCGATATCAGATAGGTCTGGCCGCCGTTGCACCATGTGTAGGCGCCTTTCGTGTTGTCGAATGCGCTCACGGCATTCGGGTTCCATTTAGCGATTTCGAACGAAGCCTCCGGGTCGAACACTCCGTTTCCAAAGTTCCACTGCCCGGCGATGACATCACCGGGTAGCGAGGGCGGTAGCGAAAACATTCCCCGCTCGAAGGTCGCTGGGGTGAGATCAGGACCAGCGGCCTGAAGGGCGTCGAACACCTGAAGCAGCGTGTAATACGGCACGTAGAAGTACGGCGGGGAGCTCGGCGACCACTCTGCAGGATGTTGACCGGGATACCCGAGCTGGTAGGCCTTGAACGCTTCGATGGTTGGTAGGGGTGGGAACTGGAAGCCTCCGACGATGGTGTCCTGCCACTCGCTCTGGGTGTACTCCCGGGCGATAGGGTCACCGAAATCTGCGGTGAGCCACTCGGGGAAATACTGCTGCTGAGATGCCGCGCTGGTAAGGAAGATCGGCACGATCGGGTCGCACGAACAGAGGACGGTTGTGACTCCATCCGCTTTGAGTTTGGCCATAGCGGTGGTTGCTTCCTGCTCGTACTCGGCGACGTTAATGGTGTATCCGATGGTGTCGTTGCTGGAAACCTGCACCCCACACCCGCTGGACAACAGCTGCTTGTAGAGGTTGGCTTCGGCCGTGTACACCGGTGTCTGCGGGTAAATGATCCCGAACTTGCGTGTGGTGTGCTGGTACAGAGTGTCACTGCTGAACACCGCGGGCAGTCCGGCCAGCCTGCGGCATACCACGGCCGCCCCGCCCGTCACCGCATTGGTTCCGGAGGGTCCCTGAACCGAGTACTCGTAGGGAGCATGCTGATCGAACCACTGCTGGGAAAGGCCAACCGATGAGAACCCGATCACGCGCTCGGCGGCCAGGTCCTCTTCGTAAGGCTGGGAAGCCTGGAGCGTGAAGGTGACGTCGCCGAACGCTCCCATGTCGTGGGCGGTGACGGCATCAGACTGGGTGGCTGCCAGACCCTGTCCCTGGTCCTCTTCGATGTAATCACCCTGGCCCTGGTAGGTCTTGAGGACCACCTGACGCCCGTACAGCTCGAACTGCTTGTTGAAGTAGGCGATGTATGCCTGCAGGTCCGCCACGTAGTCGTCCTGATTGACATTGGCGGCGCCCGCGAGTGCGTTGATGGCCGACTGCTGGGCCGAGTTGGCGAGGCGGTACGTCAAGGTGATCGTGGATGCCGTCACGCCTGGGGCGGTCGCGCCGCCGTTGTTGCCGTGGTACGCAGGAACGCACAGCGGTGCGTAGCGAGACCAGCTGAATTGACGCGCTCCGGATCCGCAGGTGACCCCCGTGCGAGAAACGCCTGATGCCGCCGGTGGTGTGATACCCGTTGAATTCGACGAACTGGACGGCCCGACAGAGGCCGCCCCGGTCGCGCTGGCCGCTCCGGCCGCCGACGCCGGGGGGGTTGCCCCTTGGGCACCGGAGGGCTGTGGATTCGCCGCGGCGCCGGTGGGGGCCGGTGCCCCGCTCGGTTGCTGCCCGGCAGCTCCTGCTTGAAATCCTCCTCCTGCGCTGTTGGGCTGGGTGGTCGGTACAAAGGCGATGATCAGGCCGATGGCCAGCCCGATGACCGCGACGGGAACGTAACGGGCGCCGACCTTCAGCAGCCACCGGCGCATCATCGCATCGAACTCGGCCTGGGACATCTGTCCTCCCCCTAGGGGTGCCGTCATCGGCTGTTCCCTCCTCGTTCAGTCCTTGCCCGGGCCTTGCCGGGTGGCGCCGCCGACCCGTCACGAATGTTGCCGTTCCGCGACGCGGCTCGAGTAGTCGTGTTGGCGGTCCGCTTCTCCGCGGACTTTCGCGGAGTCCGCTGCCGGCTGCGTCCCGACCTCGCGATCGCCCTCGGGTCGACACCCAGATACGCCTCGACGACTGCGGGATCCTCGATGACGCTCATCGGCGCCCCTTCTGCGATCGACGCTCCGAGGTGCAGGCAGATCAGCCGGTCGGCGATCGATGAAACCAGCGGCACATCGTGCTCGATGATCACGAACGTCGCGCCGGTGCGCTCACGAAGGTCCAGTATCAGCTGGCCCAACGCCTCGCTCTCGCGCTGAGCGATCCCGGAAGTCGGCTCATCGAGCAATAGCACGGAAGGATCGTGGGCGACTGCGCACGCAAGCTCGACGACCCTCCTGGTTCCAGTTGACAGCTCTCTCACGAAGGCATCGCGGTATCGCTCGAGACCGAACGTTCGTATCAGTTCGTCGACCTTGGCGGAGACCCCCTCCTCCGACCGCGCGACCGATCCGGTCCGAAGCACACTTAGGAACGGGTCACGAACCTCAAGGTGGCGCTCGCAGGCGACTGCCAGCGTCTCGGTGACCGTAAGCGAAGCGAAGAGAGCGGCGTCCTGGAAAACTCGTCCGAGACCGAGTTCGGCCCTCGTATGGGCCGGCATCGAGGTGACGTCCCATCCGCGCAGAAGCACACGTCCGTCAGTCGGGCGCAGGAAACCGGAGCAAATGTCGAACAGAGTGGTCTTGCCGGCGCCGTTCGCGCCGATGATGCCCAGGATCTCGCCGGGATACGCCTCGAAGCTGACCCCGTCCAAGGCGACCACCCCGCCGAATCGCCGAGAGAGGTCCACAGCCGCGAAAGCGGGGCCGGCATCGGGGACGCGAGCCTCTCCGGGCGTCGACCGGTCCGACGTCCGCCTTGTTTCGGAACTGCCCTGGAGGAAGACCGCGCGAACCAGCTCCGGCCGATTGGAGAGCTCGGTAGTCTCGCCGCTGAAACGAACCTGACCGCGCTCCATGAATACCGCGGTGCCTGCAATCGAACTCGCAAGGTTTAGCGACTGCTCGACCATCACCACCGTCACTCCCCTGTCGGCTAACGACTGGACGACGTCGAGGAGCTGGGAGACGATCGTCGGGGCCAGGCCGAGAGACATTTCGTCGATCATGAGCAGCTTGGGTTTGCAGTACAGCGACTGGGCGATGGTCAACATCTGCTGCTCGCCACCTGACAGCATTCCGGCCGGGACGTTGAGCCTGTCCCGCAGTGCGGGGAACAGCCCGAGTATCAAAGTGGTCGTGGAGTCCACGGCTTCGTGGTCTCTCCTGATCAACCAGGACCCAAGCCGAAGGTTCTCGGCGACGGTCAGCGAAGGGAACACCCCTCGCCCGCCCGGGACCGTTACGACGCCGCGCCGCACTCTGTCGATCGGATCAAGCTTGGACAGATCGGTGCCTGCGAAGCGGACGCTGCCGCGTTTGGTTTTCAGCAGTCCCGACACGACCCGCAGAACGGTCGACTTGCCCGCGCCGTTCGTTCCTAACAGACCGACGATCTGTCCCTCGGGAACGTTCAGCTCGACGCCGAAGAGGACTTGCACTTGACCGTACGAAGCATCGACACCCGAAAGCGTGAGAAGACCCGGTGGAGGCAGACCGTCCAGCGCCGGCATTTCCACGGTGCCTTCTTCAGCGCTCTCGGCGAAGGCTTGCTCCTCTTTGAGGCTCGGCACTGACAAACCTCGGCGCGAAGCGACCATCCGAAGCAACGCGTCTCGGCCTCGGTACAGAATGCCCCCGGCCAAGCCGGCGGGGAACAGCTGGACGACGAGCAGAAGTCCGCCGCCAGTCGCGAGCAACTGGGCCGCTCCTTTGAGAAAGAATTGCGCTCCCTCGACGTAGAACGCCCCGAGCAGTCCACCGGTGAGGCTCCCCAGACCGCCGATGACGACCATGGTGAACACCTGGAGGCTGTTCTCCGGGTTGTAGCCGGAGAACCCGATCCCACGGAGACCGATTGCGTAGAGACCGCCCGCCACCCCGGCCATGGCGCCTGCAACGGCAAAAGCAGTGAGCTTCGCACGCACCGGATCGACACCGAAACTGGCGGCTCCCCTCGTGTTGTCTCGAACGGCAACGCTCACCCTGCCGGGTCGACCCCGGCGATAGTTCCACCCTGCCAGGAGTGCAAGCACCAAGAAAGCCAGGCAGAAGTAATAGAACGTGCCCGCCGAGTTGAGGTCGAACCGTTGCAGCACCGACGGGCGGGTGAGGGTCGACGGCGCGAACCACGGGAAGTAGGCCGAGTTCAGCAGGTAGTCGGAAACCGGTACCGCAAAGGCGAGGGTCGTCACCGCGAGGAACAGTCCGGGGAGGCGCAGCGCCGGGATGCCGATGATCACCGCGGCCAGCGCGCCCGTGACGGCCGCAGCGAACAGAGCCGCGAACAAGTCGGCGTGGGAGTTGACGAACAGGCTGGCGGTTGTGCCCGCGCCTATGCCAGCGAACGCGAACTGGCCGAGGCTGATCTGCCCCGACCAGCCGGTCAGCACGACTAGTGACACCGCGAGAATCCCGTAGATGGCGACGTACGCCATGAGAGTGAGCTTCGAGTCCGACACACCGAACGGCACCAACACGGCCGCCAGAACCACCAGACCGGCAAGCAGTCCCCTACCGATCCGGACCTCGGGGAGCCGCCCGAGAACCGACGGGATCGGCCGAACCTCCTGCAGCGCGACGTAGCCGCCGAGGTCGCGATCGTCGGCACGCCGGATGCGGTCACGCTGGAGAAGAAGCGCGACGAGCACGACCACGAACAGAGCCACGTCCACGGTCGTGGAGCGCGCGTATGACCAGAACACCGCCTGCTGGAACACACCGATGGCAAGCGACGCCGCTAAGGCGACGGTGAGGCTCTCCATCCGTGCGACCACCGCGGCGGTAAGGGGCGCTAGGAGGGCGTCCGGTCCTGCGAGCACGCCGAGCTGCGGGCCGAGGATGGGAGCAGACAGCATCGACGCGACCCCTGACAGCCCCGCGGCGAGGACCCATGTCATCGTCGAAAGGCGCCGCACCGGGATGCCGAGTAGAACAGCTCGGTCGTTCGAATCGGCTGCGCCGCGGATCGCGATTCCGAACGATGTGCGGCTGAAGAAGAGAGCGAGGCCGCCCAACACGGCTGGGATTACCAGCATCGCCACGACGTGATTCCCGTTGAACAGGATGGGCCCGACGTTGAACTTGAACGTGAACGGCGTGTTGAAGGTGGTCAGAGGCTTGAGGTGCCCGAACGCTGTCGGCAGGGCGAGTTCGGCGGCGCCGATGACCTGCGCCAAACCGATGGTCGCGACGGTGACGATCAGTCGCGGGGCCTTGAACAGCGTCCTGATGACCGTGAGGTCGACAATTGTGCCGGTCGCTAGCGCAGCAAGAAGCCCTACCGGGAGCGCAAGGAAGTACGTCAGGTGCCAGCCGGTCACCATCACCACCGCTACCGACGCGGCGAGCCCTCCGATCTCGGCCTGAGCGAAGTTGATGATGCGTG
Organism: Acidimicrobiales bacterium; assembly: GCA_036378675.1. Lineage (NCBI taxonomy): Bacteria > Bacillati > Actinomycetota > Acidimicrobiia > Acidimicrobiales > Acidimicrobiales bacterium. The sequence continues at coordinate 3,361 of DASUWA010000056.1, read as the reverse complement.
CCGACCGGTAGAGAATCACCAGCCCGACCGCGGTAAGGGACGACAAACCCCCGAGCACCAGGCCGAGAAGAACCACACCGAAGGGAAGGCCGTTAGGAAGGACCGCGCCGGCGACAACGCACGCCAACGCGAAGATCGCTACACCCACTGCCCACCGCCGCGCCGATGTCAGCGCCGTGGTGCTCGCCGCCGTCAGGCGGGCCAAGGTGTGCTGATCCATCGCGTCTCCCCCCAGTCTGGCGACGCCGACCGCGCCTACGGTACAGGCACGGGCAATCCGAGCGGGCCGAGCCCGATCGCTTTCATCCGCCGGTAGTGGCCGGAGGCGAGAGCGGCGAGCAGATCCAGGGAACGGCCGAGGCGCAAGAAGGCGGCGAACGGCGCAGCCCTGTCCCTCCCGCTCCACAACATGTGAAGAACCATTTTCTGCGCCGCCTTAGCCGCCCGCCTCTTACCGTCGGGGACTTCGTCGAGCAATGCCTTGAGGTCGCCGGCAGCAGCAGCCTCGTGTTCGACCTCGTCCTCCAAGACGGTGTCGATGAAGGCGGCGGTGTCGGTGTCGACGACCCTGCGCAGCCAATGGAGCAGATCATCGGCCACGCCTTCGCCTAGGTAGTCGTACACGCCGGCGGCGACTGTGTCGGTCGTTTCGTGACTGTGGTAGCGATCGAGTGGCACCCGGTACGGGCGCATCGCACGGTCCGGATCTGCGCCTAGGACCTCGAGACGCTTGGTGAATCCCCTGTAGTGCCGGAGTTCCTCGGCTGCCACCTTTCGATACCGGCGCTTGGCGGATTCGTCGGTCGCCGCCTCGGCGAGCGATTTCGCCTTCTCGTACGCCTTCAGTTCGCCGTACGCGACAGCGCCGAGCACCTGCACGAGTGTCTTGTTCATGGTTCCCCCCAGGAACGGGCCGCCCAGCGAGGACCTCCTGACCGGCGAGGCGTTACCGATTGACTGATCGATCAGTAGTGTACAGCCAGGCTTGGGGGCGGCGATCCAAAGGCACGAACGCGGGTTAGATGCCTTCGCGAGTTCCCACCGGGCGTCCGTCGATTATCTGATCGAGATACTCAGCGAGGCCCGCGCCCTCGATATCACCACATCGCCAACGGGTCATGCCCTCGGTGATACGGGTGACCATCCCCTCGCGGCGGTTGCGCAGCGGAATGTTCGACCACACCTCCCCTTCGACGGGGTATTCGGCATCGTCGGTCGTGACCAGCGCGTGCACGGCCTGGTGATACCAACCTTCGTCGTAGTCGGAGCTCAGCTTCACGTCTCGTATTGGAACCCACTGGTCGTCCCCGTAGCGCTTCCGGTCGTAGAGGAAGCCGTGGACGTGCCGGCTTCCACCCTCGGTTCCCGAAATCGTGGTCGCCAAACCGAGGTCCGGCCCAAGGTTGACCGTCAGCCACCGGTACCACCAGACCGCCTGCCAGTAGCGCGGTCCCCACGAGTGGTCGCGCAAACCGAGTGCGCCATGGAGGCGGAATGTCTGGTCCCCTATCGTCACCGTCCCTGTCGACGCCATGTGCTGTTCGGTGTGGCCTCGTGCGAAGCTCTTCTCAGGATCGACCTCTCGGACCGCCTCCCCTTCCTCCGCTTCGGGCTCACCACCCCACGGCTTCGCCACTGCCTTCAGCGTCAGATTCATCTGGCACGCAACTTTGGGGTTGTCCGTGAACGCAGCGCGGGGATCCTCCATGTCACGGGGTCGATCGAGAAGGACAACCTTCCCGTCGTAGCTGATTCGATGCTCGACGTAGGGTTCGACCACGTCGAACTTGAGACCGCCTGCATCGTGAGCAGTGTGACCTTCGATCTTGGGACGGCCGAACATGAACGCCACCGACCCCAAAGGCAGGTAGAAGCAGGTGGTCATCTCGGCATAGCCCTCGTTGGGCCGGTTCCCCATACGCACCCAACCGCCAAGCCCGCACCCGGGGTCGTAGAAGTTGTAGTACCTGCTCTCGTTGAAGTTGGACGCTTCTTCAAGCGGGTGCAGGTAGTCATCCTGTGCGGTCAGGCGGATCTTCATCCGCCAAGCATTATCCAGAACCGCGCTTCTTCGCCCGCCGTCACTGCATATTGTTCGGTCACAAGCATATTTAGCGGTTACCTAACAAGGAGGGGGAATGGCAAAGCTCCACATCTGGCCGGTGGTTCATACCGAGCGCAAGGCTCTGGCATCGGATCTCACCGGCCTGCCGGGAGATCGCTGGGCGACGCCGTCGCTGTGCACGGCGTGGACGGTTCGGGATGTCCTTGCCCACATGACCGCGACCGCGAAGGTCACGCCCGCGAACTTCTTCCCGAAGCTCATCGGATCCGGCTTCAGCTTCGAACGGATGCAAGCGAAAGACATCGCGTCAGAGAAGGGCTCCACCCCCGAAGACACCCTGACCGGGTTCGAGGGCGTGCTGAACTCGGAGAAGCGGCCGCCCGGACCTCCCGCAACGATGCTCGGCGAGACGATCGTGCACTCCGAGGACATCAGGCGCGCTTTGGGGATTCAGCACACCTATCCGATGGACGCGGTGATCCAGGTCGCCGACTTCTACAAGGCTTCGAACCTGATCCTGGGAACCAAGCGACGCGTAACCGGGCTCACGTTGCGTGCGACCGACACGGACTGGTCCCACGGAAACGGTCCCGAGGTCTGCGGCGCGATGCTCCCCCTTCTTATGGCCATGGTGGGCCGGAAAGCCGTGCTCGACGAGTTGAGCGGCGAGGGAGTGGCGGTACTGCAATCGCGCTGACAGCGTTCCGTGACGCATTACAGCCGTTGCCTGAATGACAACGGAGGCGTAACGTCGCAGATGTGGCCGACTACGTGACAGAACCGTTCGACAGGCTTCCGTTCGGCAGCCCGGAAAAAACCCGCCGATACGCGACCGAGCGCTACGCCGGAGCGGTCGGGCTGAACTGGTGGTCGTGCGATCCGACCTTGCAATTCCTCATGCGGGTGCACCTGGGGGCCGACGGGATGCGCTGGGCCGAGCCACATCTGGAGCGCGCCGGCGCCCTGATGGGCGGTCCGGTCGCCGAGCGCGCAGAGGCGACCGACCGCAACCCTCCGCGCCTGGAGAAGTACGACCGTTGGGGCCGCGACGTCAGCCGGGTCGTCCACTCCGAGTCGTTCGTCGCTTCAAAGGCCGAGCTGATCCGGGAGTCCTTCACCTCGTCAAAATTCCTGCAGGAAGCCCAGCGCGCCGGCGTGGATCCGGGGCCTCTCGTGGCAGCGTGGAGCTACATGTTGAACCAGGCCGAGATCGCCATGACATGCGTGCTCGGCACCGGGCTCGACATGGTCGTCCGGATGGCCGAGCGTTTTGCACCGGAGGACGTCGAACGTCGG